>JAISCZ010000065.1 GCA_031265205.1 Deltaproteobacteria bacterium | reverse complement strand
GTTAAAATTGGAGCAATTTATAGGCTTTTGGATGAAGCATCTTTGTTTTGGACGCTGTCTAAACGTCAAGCCTTCCAACAATGACCCCTCTGCCGACTTATTGCGTCGTCGTCATATATCCTTTTAACATTTTCAAAAACGCCGCTAAATTGCCAGCGTCGCGCCGCAAGAATCTCGCGTCATCCACATAACCGCGGTCTTTTATCTTGGCGGTTTCCGAGGTGTCATTGAATTGATATATGTGAACGTCTGATAAAAAAGCGTGGATAAGTTGGCCTGTTTCGTTGCCGTCATAAGCGAGGCCGGACTCGCCCCTTTGGTTTTTGGGCAAATAATAAAAATCAGACAGGAGTAATTCCCCATCTTCTCCTCGATGAATCGTTTTCTGAAAATTTTCCCGCGTTTGAGGGTCGTATTGGCCAAAGTCTATTTTTTCATAATTTATAAAAAGCCCTTCAGGCAACCTGGGCTTGAGTTCCACTTCGTATATGCTTTCGGCTCCATCATCAAAAAAAGCCTTGAAAACTATGGAGTTTGTAAACTTGGGACCATAAAACAGCAGGCGGCTGGCGCCATGCTTTCCCACAAAGCCCGCCAATTCTTGTTTCGCCATACAACGCAGCATCTCAAAAAAAGCGAGCAGGTTGCTCTTGCCGGAACCGTTCGCCCCAAGTAAGACCGTAAGATCCCCCAATGCCAAACTTTGCCCGATAACGCCGTCAATAGACTTGAAGCCTTTTATGTCAAGCCGACGAAGTTTCATTATGTTATTCCTCCTTGGCGCCCAGGCCAAGAAATTTTTAAGGACGCGTTAGGCTTAGGGTCGTCGCCATTTAAGAGCCTTATCAGGGATAAGACTTGAGGGTTCAACTCGCGATATGAGGAATAGAGCGAGGCCGACTTTGAGGATCTGTCGCGCGACCATCTGAAATTTCAACACGATAGACCATCACTTTTATTTTATCATATTTTTAGCGAGGCGAAAATGATTCCCTGATTTCCTGATTTCCGGGCGTAGATTTTAAAAGTTGCCTTTTTTCCGTTTCAATTTCACCAGGGATGTCGCCTCGCGCCTGTAGTGAAAATAAGCGAGCCGGGTTAGCGTCAAAATGGCGGCGACTCGCCTCAACATTGTCCCGTTTCCAAAGGCCACTTTTAAGTTTTGCCCTTAGCGATAATACAGCCTGCCCACTGGCGTCTCCCGTCTCATCCCCGGTAATTTCACGCGTTCTTTAACAACGTGTCCGTTACCGTTTTCTACTGCGCCACTTCCAATAAAATATCCTCTATTTTTATAATCCGCAGAGTCAATATTATTAATATTATTTAAAATATAGCCAAGAGAATGAAAGTTGATTTTTTATTTAAATTGAGATTAATTTCACTAATAATCTCTAATACATATTCACTTTTACTTTTTAAGTTACTCACATACTTCATACTCCCATTTTTTATACTTAACTTAATAGTCATTGGAGTCATTTTTTTCAGTCACCAAGTACCTCCTCCTGGTCAATTTGGTCAAAAGTGTCCCATAGAAGAAGTAATAGCGTATTTTAAAATTGATAAAAAAATCTACGCCACGAGGTGACCCGAAGGGACGAAGGGACGAGGGGAAGAGGGGAAGAAGCCCTTGACAAACCCCTCCCCTTTCCCCTAAACTACCTTTTTAGTTTTGCTTTTAGGCCCGTCCCGGGATGTCGTTTTGACTTTTCCGGCCTCCCTCGCGCGGCTCGCGCGGGGCGCGGCCCCGCCTCTCTCCCTTCGGAGCGTTATTTTCGCTATGGCTCCCTTAGCCACCCCATCCTCCGCCCGCGCGAGCGGCGCCCAAATTTCCCTCTCCCAGCCCGGGGATCTGCGCGTTCCCGGCGCCGCCTTCTTTTATTTTTACTTTTTTAGCTTTACGAAAGGTTTCGCCTAGAGCCGCTTGTCCCACAAGTCCCCGTGCCCCTGGCGAAACTAAAAATCGCCAGGGGCCTTTTTTTTGGCGCTTCCCCCCGCGCGTGGAAACGCCATCATCTTCGCCCATGGAGTAATTTATGTCCGACGCCACTAAGGAAGCGGCTCCCAAGCCCGCCCAAAAGCTTCCTCCCTACAAACTGACTAGCCGCCTCACCCACCCCGAGGACTCCCTCGTCCGCGTGGGCCAATTCGCCATCGGCGGGCCGGAATTCATCGTCATGGCCGGCCCCTGTTCCGTGGAGCACGATCCCCAGATGCTCGGCACGGCCTGGGACGTGAAGCTGGGCGGGGCCCACATTTTACGGGGCGGGGCCTTCAAGCCCCGCAGTTCCCCCTACAGCTTCCAGGGACTGGCCGAGGAGGGCCTCAAAATGCTCTCCAAGGCCCGGGAGTTGACCGGCCTTTCCATCGTGACGGAGGTCATGGATTCCACGGACATCGATCTGGTGGAGTCCTACGCCGACATCTTGCAGGTCGGTGCCCGCAACAGCCAGAACTTCTCCCTTTTGAAGCGCCTTTCCAAGAGCCGCAAGCCGGTCCTTTTAAAGCGCGGCCTCATGAACACCGTGGAAGAGTACCTCTGCTCCGCCGAGTACCTCCTGGCGGGCGGCAACGACCAGGTCATCCTCTGCGAGCGCGGCATCCGCACCTTCGAGACCTCCACACGCAACACCTTGGATCTCTCCTCCGTCCTGGCCATCAAGGAGCGGACCCACCTGCCCGTCATCGTGGACCCCAGCCACGCCAGCGGCAAGGCCCATTACGTGCCGAGCCTGTCCCGGGCCGCCCTGGCCGTGGGCGCGGACGGGCTCATGATCGAGGTGCACTGCTCCCCCGAAACCGCCCTGTGCGACGGCGAGGAGTCCCTGACACCGGAAACCTTCCGGGAACTCATGCGCTCCCTCGCCTCCCTGGCCCCCCACTTCGGCCGTCAAATCAGCACCGTCGCCCCGGCGACCCCCAACCTGGCCGAAGGCCAGAAATAGAGAGAACCCTGGTCCAAAACCATGAACAAGAATTCCCCTGCCGCGAGCGATGTCCTATCCCCCTTGCGCTCGGAAATCGACAAAATCGACTCCGACCTTATCAAGCTCATCCAAAAAAGGGCCAAAGCCGCCATTGAGCTTGGGAAGCTCAAGAAAAAGCATTCCCTGCCCATCATGGACCTCGCCCGGGAAAAGCAGGTCATCGGCCAGCTGACGGAGGCCGTCAAGCCGGGCGACGGCCTCACCCTGGACGCCATGAGCGCGCTTTTCACCGAGATCATCAAGGCCTGCCGGGCGGCCCAGGCCCCCACCAAAGTGGCCTTCCTGGGGCCCGCCGGCACCTTCAGCCACGCGGCGGCCTTGGAGCAATTCGGGAAACTGGCCTTATTCATCCCCTGCGACGACCTTCCCCACGTCTTTGAGGCCGCCGGCAAAGGCGAGGCGGACTTCGCGGTGGTTCCTTTCGAGAACACCACCGAGGGCATCGTCGGCCAGACCCTGGATCTGATGACCAACACCGACCTGCGGGTCCAGGTCATGATGAACCTGAAGGTCAATCTCTCCCTGATGAGCCGGCACGGCGACCTGAGCCGGATTAAGACCATCAGCTCCCATCCCCAGGCCTTGGCCCAGTGCCGCGGCTGGCTGGCCTTAAACCTCCCGGGGGTCGAGCTACTTCCCACCGTCTCCTCGGCCGTCGGCGCCAACCTCGCCGTCAACGACGACGCCGTGGCCGTGATCGGCCACCCGCAGCTCGCCACGGTCTACAACCTCTTAGTGATGAGCGACGATCTCCAAGATCTCCAGCACAACCAGACCTGCTTTTTCATCATGAGCCGCGACGACAGCCCCCCCACCGGCAAGGACCGCACCCTCGCGTGGTTCGCGGCGCCCCACAACTCGGGGAGCCTCTACAAGTGCCTCCAGCCCCTGGCCTCCTCGGGCGTCAACCTGACCCGCCTCCACTCCAGGCCCAACAGCGAGTCCCCCTGGGAGTACCTCTTCTTCCTGGAGCTGGAAGGCCACTTCACGGAAGAGAAAGTCATCGCGGCCTTAAAGGCCTTAGGCGAGCAGACGGATCGGCTGCGCGTCTTAGGCTCCTACGAGGCCCCCGCCGGAGAGCGCGACTTAAAGGCCCCCATCGCCCCGGCCAGTCTCTCCCCCAACCTCTGACCTTTTCCCCCTCCCCGTCCGCGCTGGGCCTCCGCGGGCTTTCGCCCGCGGGGGCCCAGCGCGTCTTGGGGGCTAACCCGCCAACGGGAGGCCCCCTTTTAGCCATCAGGCTCCAAGGCGGCGAAGAGGGGGGAGGGAAAAAGGCCGCGGGAATTCGCGGGCGCTCTCCCCCCGGGGCGGCGGGTCCCAGCGGATAGGCTGGCTTTCGGGAGCCAGGCGCGCGAAGCCCGGCAGCGGATCGTCGCCGCGGCGTTTGACCTTCGTTAAGAGTTCCCGGACCTCCGACGGCGGGACTCCGTCCGCGAACTTCCCTCGCGGAGGCCGCCGCCCGCGCCGATCCCAGGCCCATCGCGGCGGCTCGGGCCCGACGCGGGGGAAAAAGAACCACGGGCCCTCTCCTACCGGGGCAGCGGGTCCCAGTGGTTGGGATGGCTTTCGGGAGCCCGGCGCGTGAAGCCCGGCCGCGGATCGTCGCCGAGGCATTTGACCTTCGTTAAGAGTTCCCGGACCTCCGGCGGCGGGACGCCGTCCTCGAACTTCCTTTTCGGAAGCCGATGCCCGCGCCCGTCCCAGGTCCATTTCAGCGGCGCTGGCCCGAAACGGCGATCCACGCGGATGGGCTCGTCTTCGTAGAAAACGCGATTGGTCTGGACGAAAATCAGGTCTTCCAAGTCAATCATGGAGTTGATTAAATAAATCTTGTCGTAGGAGGCGACGTCCTTGATGGTGACGACCCGCTCCCGGATCACGCCCTCCTCCAAAAGCGTGGCCCTCTTAACGCCCGGGAGAAGGTAGGTCGTGGGGGTAAAGAGGCCCTCGGAGCTTTGGAAGACGAGATTGGCCGTGGTGGCCCCCATAACGTAACCGCCCCTCGTGACGATGACCCCGTCATTGCGGGAGTATTCCGCGAGGGAGTTGAGCCGCCCCCTCTTGACGAACTTGTGGGGGTACCTCAGATCGTTGCGCTCCACGATTTCCAAGCTCCTGAGGTAGGGGTGGGCGTAGCCGGAAAAGGCGATGGTTGGCAAGCTGCGGCCACCGTTGAAGGACTCGCCCGGGTATTCCACGCGCGCGCGGTACAGACCCCTTCCCGGAGGCTCCGGCAGAATGTCCGCCAGTTTAAAATCCATTTCCTGGCCCAATATTTCCCGGTACGCCGAGCGCATGCGCGCCTGGTGCGCTTCCACGTCGCGGTACTTGCCGTTTTTAAGCCTTATGATCTCATAAAATTGCGTGGCGATTTTCGGCGGGTCTAATCCGCGGATAAGTTTGCGGGTTTTAAATTTCATGGCTAATTTGCGCTCCTTTAAGCGTAAGCGATAAGAGTGAATTAGTAATTTAACGAATCTTAGTGAATTAACGAATCAATAGAAACGAACGGAAATACGGAAACGGACGGAAAAAATGAGCGTTAAAATGAGCTGGCGCGCTTCAAGCCCCACGAAAAACCCGCCGGGGGCGCGCTTCAAGCGGCGCCGGTCCCGCCGCCCGTTTCAAGAAAGGAATAGCCCGCGAGGCGGCCTCGCGGAGCGAAAATAAAGCGCTACCCGGCGCGCGCTCGCGCGCGCCGCGACGGAAGACGGAGGGAGCCCCCCAAAAGCGCCAAAGAATCGCGGCCCAAGCTCAAACGAGCTAAAGAGGGCTTCCGGCCACCAAAGGCTTTAGCCCGCCGAAAACTATTTCCGCGAGGCTCGCGATTCGCTTTGACGGAGGGGCTTTCAATTCGGTTAGAAAAGAGAAAATAAACGCTAAAAAAGCGTTTTTCAGAAAAAAAGCCTGACCCCTATTGGGGAGAAGCTTTTGGGGAAAAAAGAGTAACGGAAAGAATCGTTAATTATTAAAACAAAAAAGGCGCCCAAAGGCAAGGGAAAAAAGAGCGCGTCCTCGAAAAAAAAGCGAAAAAAAAGAAAGTCCCCGCTGGGCCAGCGTTAGCGGCCCCAAAAAGCCGTCGCCCTCCCCTACCCCGAGCCCCGACCCTCCTTCGGGCGGGAAGCGCTTTTTTCTCCAAAGGCGCGCCGCGAGCGCGCCGCGAGATTGTCCCGCGACGCGCCGCCCGCGAAGGCCCTTCCTAAAAAGGGAAATCTTCCGTCATCGCGATGTCCGCGCCATGGTTCTGGATGGGCCGGGAGGCCATCGCGTCCTGATATTTGCGACCGACCACCCAAATGGGGCTGACGGGGCGCACGGGGCAGGCCTTTTGGCAGGCCCCGCAGCCAATGCACAGGGGCCGATAGAGGGTGGGCTCCTCGCGGCCCGAGGGGCCCATTTCCATGCGCGCCGCCCCGGTGGGGCACAGTTCGGCGCAGGCCCCGCAACGGGTTCCGTTTTTGACCACGATACATTCCTTGCGGCGCAGATGGACCAGACCGATCCGCCAATAATGCTTCATCTCCACTGAAATGCCTAAAAGGGCGTTGGTGGGGCAGATCTCCGCGCAGCGGACGCAGTCATACTGACAGAAGCCCCGATAGGGGTCCAAAACGGGTTTGCCGATAAGGCTTATTCCCCCTCGGGTGGCGGGCCTTAAGGCCCCGTTGGGGCAGACCCTGACGCAGCCGTGGCACAGGGAGCAGTGGGCGTTCAAGTGGGCCAGGGAGAGAGCCCCGGGCGGCAGAATAGGGGTCTCGTCGGGAACTAAAATGGTTTGGGCGCGCGTCAGCTCGGGGGCCGCGATGGCGGCCCCCGCGACGGCCACGAGAGCGGCTTGGCGCAAAAAGGAACGTCGGGCTAAGGGAAAGGACGCCGGGGCTGAGGCAAAGGCCGAAGCCAAGGCCGGGGTTGAGGTCGGAGCCGAGCCTGAGGCCCGCGCCAAAGCTGGGGACGGGGAATGGGACTGAGCCGGGGCGGAGCGGCGGAAGGCCAGAGAGCCGTTGGGGCAGGCTTTAAGGCACCTGAGACACAGAACGCAGCGCTCGTATTCCACGCCGCCCTCCCCGGGGTCCAGGCAATGGCAGGGACACGCCGCCTCGCAGCGACCGCAGCGCGGGCATTGGGGCCCGACCTCCAGCCGGTAGCGGGTCTTCCTGGCCAAAATCTTAAAAATCAGGCCCACGGGACAGAGACAGTTGCAGAAAGCCCGCCCCTTAAAATAGGCCAAAGCCAGGGCCAAGGCCAAAACGAGACCCGGGACGTCGAGCCAGAAGCTCTTGGAAGAGAAAACGCTGAAAGGCTCCAAAAGCCCGAAGGGAAGGGTCACCCCCATTAGGAAAAGAAAGAGGGCAAGGGCGGGGATCAAGGCGCGCCAGAAAGATCTGGGGGAGCGACGGAATTTTAGGGGGCGCGCCTTTTGCCGCAAAAGACCGACAAGTTCCATGGCCACGCCCAAGGGGCACAGAAAAGAGCAGAAAACCCGCCCCCAAACTTTGGTGAGAAGCGCGTAAAAGAGAAAGAGCGCGAGGGAGGCCGCGGAGCCCAGGGAAACGACGGCCCCCAGGATCTGCCCGAACTGCGCCTTGGCGAAATATTGGGCGAAACGCCACGACGAGTCTGGGAAATAAAAAGAGAGAACGAGCGCCGCCAAGAGGGCGGATCCCGCAATCGCCCGCCCCCACCGGAGGAAGCGCGCCGGTCTTCTGGCCATGGAATCGCTTCGCTCGCGGCCGACTTAAACGGTCAGCCGCTGGACGTTGAGGGTGGCGAGATCGCTGACGCCCAAGCCCCTTTGGGAGGCGTTGAAGACGTACCCAGGCTGGGCGATCCCCGCGGAGGCCATAATCGCCGCGCAGGCGGAGTCGCAGGCCACGGCGTCCGCGGAGGCGATAAGCGTCCGGCAAGCGAGGTATTGGGAGTCTCCCCGGCCCCGGGGTCCTCCGGTGAGCATGACCCGCATGGCGTCCACGACGTTCAAAGTGGGCTTTTTGTAGAGAAGAAGCTCGGGAACGCTCTCGTCTAAGCCGGACCAGTGCAAAGAACCCCGGGACCACACGACCCCCATGAGGTTTTTCATGGCCGCCGTCATTTTGGCCCCGCCGTGGTGCTTTAAGACCGGAACGTTAATGATTACGTCCGCCTCCAAATAGAGCTCGTGGAGTTCCACCTCCTTGAGGTAGAGCGCGCCGGGGTTGACGACTTCCTGAAAGCTCCCGGAATCGTGGGCCGGGGCCACGGTGGCCCCGGCGTCCTTGGCGGCGGCCTCCAGCCCCGAGTCCCGGTAGGAACTCGCCCAGTTGTCGCAGGTGTTGTCAAAGACGTAGACCCTGGAGGCCCCAACGTTTAAGGCGTTTTTCACGATGTGGGACAAGAGCTCGGGGTTGGTGTTGGCGGCCTTGTCCGGAGTCACCGCCCAACCCATATTGGGCTTGACGAGGACCGTTTGGCCCTTCTGGATAAAGCGCGAGAGACCGCCCAAAGCGGTCAGCGCCGCGTCGAACATGCGCGGGAGATTTTCGCCGCGCGCGGCCACGAGGTCCGGAAAAGGGGCCTCCTGGGCGAGGGCGGCGCCAATGTTCCCGAAGGGGGAGCCGAGGCCCAAGGCCAAAGCTCCGCCGGCGCAACCTTTGAGAAAATCGCGTCGTTTCATTTTAGTGCTCCTTAAAATGACCAAGACGAAAAAAATGGGGAAAACGAAATTCCCCCCCGCCCTGGGGAGGGGAGGGAAAGGCGCGAACGGAAGCGCGAAGCGTCAAAGAAATGGCCTGCTCCCGAAAGGGAGAGCCGGGGAAGGCGGAAGAGCCCCCGCGCGCTCTTTCCGCGCGGGCAAAACCCCGGGGCGCGGCGCGAAAATGACTTAGAAAGCTTGGGGAGGCGAGAGTTTGGGGGAGCGCGGGGACTAAAGGGGGGCGCGCGGCGCTCGCGCGGGGAATCGCCCCTGGAGGCGATTATAACACACGCGGGCGCGGCGACCCTGGGGCGCCGTTTTTTCGGTTTTTTGTTTTTCCCGTCCCCTGGATTATCCCCAAGGCCGCGCGGGCGCGCGGCCTTGGGCGTTTCCATTAGTAAGCGCGAGGGCCGCTGGCGGCGTCATTCTCTTATAAGCGGTGTCATTCTCTTATAAAGAGAGGGCCAGCGCCGCCCTTGGTGGCTTTTCCCCTCGCCAAAGCGCGCGCCTTTGCGGGCGCGCCCCCTTCGGAACCTCGACTCCCTCTTTCTCCAAGGACGCTCGTAACGCCTTTTCCCGCGCGGCCTTTGGCGACCGTAAAGCGCTCCCGCGGGCCGACCGCGCCCGCTCCGAAGGTCTTCCCCCATTCCCCTCCCCTATTCTCCCGCCAAGGAGGTGGCGGCGCCGGAGGCCGCGCTCCAAGGGGCCGGCGCGCGCGCGGCGGCGCGGCCCCAATGTTCGCCGGAAGACGGCGGCTCCTTTGTTCGCCGGAAGACGATAGACAAGAAAGCGGTTTTTTTTTAATATTTAAAAGGGAGACGCGAAAAATCCGAGGAGGCGATCCCTTGAACCTAGAATATGATCTAATCGTGATTGGGGGAGGCCCCGCCGGCCTGACCGCCGGCCTCTACGCCGCCCGGGCGGGCCTGAAGACCCTCATTTTGGAAAAAGCCATCGTCGGGGGCCAGACGCGCCTTACCGTGGGCATTGAAAATTACCCCGGATTTCCCTTTGTCAAAGGCGCCGATCTCGCGGAGGCCTTCCACGAGCAGGCGCTCAAACAGGGCGCGGAAATTAAAATTGAGAACGTCGTCTCCCTCGCGAGCGAGGGCGATTTTAAGATAATCGTCGCCTCCCAGGAGACTTATCGCGCGAAAGCCGCGATCATCGCCTCCGGGAGCCGCCTGGTAAATTTAAACGTCCCGGGGGCCGACGAATTCGTGGGCCGGGGAGTCAGTTTCTGCGCCCTCTGCGACGCCGGCTTTGTCCGCGGCGAGCCCGTCGCCGTGGTGGGAGGGGGCAACAGCGCCCTGGAGGAAGCCCACTACCTGACGCGCTTCGCCTCCAAGGTGTACCTGATCCACCGCCGGGACGAGTTTCGGGCCGACCGCCGCGTCCAGGAGAAGGCCCTAGCCGACCCCAAGATAGAATTCCTTCTCAGCTCCGACTTAACCAGCGTCATGGGGACGGACATTGTCGAGAAAATAACCGTCAAGAGCCGTAAAACCCAAGACGTTTTGGAACTCAAGGTGGCGGGGGTCTTTATGTTCGTGGGCGCCGCCCCGAACGTCGAGTTTCTGCCCCCGGAGATTGAGCGGCTCCCGGGCGGCTGGATCCGCTCCGACGCGAAACTGGAAACTTCCATTAAAGGGGTCTTCGCCGCCGGCGACGTCCGCGACACGGATCTGCGCCAGGTGGTGACCGCCACGGCCGACGGCGCGCGGGCCGGGGTCAACGCCAGCCACTACATCGAGAGCCTCAAGAAATCCTAGGGCCTTGGACGAAAGCTTAAGGGAGCTTCCCTAGGGCTTGGCGGCGGAGTCCGGAGGGTCCTTCGCCGAAAGTTTTTCCTCAATGCGCGCGAGCTGTTCCTTAAGCTCGCTCAGTTCCCGCAGCTCTATTTTGAGGGTGGGCTCGATCTTTTCCGAGGCCACCTCCCCGATGCTAGTCACGATCACCCCGATAAAGACGTTTAAGACGATAAAAGAGCTGAGAAGGATAAAACTGATGAAAATGACGAAAGAGTAGGGAAACGCGGCCATGACCGGTCGCACCAGGCCCATGGACCAGCTGTCCAGGGTCAGAATCTGAAAGAGGGAAAACATGGAGGCCGGCAGCGACCCGAACCACTCGGGGAAGCTTTGGCCGAAAAGGGTCGTGACCAGGACCGCGAAAATATAGAAAATAATGAGGAGCAAAACGGAGATCCAGCCGATCGACGGCAGGGCCCGGATAATGGACTCGACGATTATTTTGAGGCGGGGCAGCTTGGTGATCAGGCGCAGGGCCCTTAAAATCCTTAAAGACCGCAAAACGGAAATCTGGCCGGACCCGGGGATCAGGGCCACGCCCACGATGATAAAGTCAAAAAGATTCCAGGCCGAGCGAAAAAAGGAGAGTTTTTCGCAGGCCATTTTCATGAGCAGCTCCACGCAGAAGATGAAGAGGCAGGCCTTGTCCAGAAAGCTTAAAAGCCCGCCGATTCGGCCCACGATGGCGGCGGAGGTCTCCAGCCCGAGGATGGCGGAATTAAAAACAATGACGAGGACGACGAATTTCTGGGCCCCGGGCCGATAGACCTGTTGGCAAATAGCGCGCGCGCGCGAAACAGGGGGCCGCCTATCGCCCATAACGGCGCTTTGGTCAGTGTCGAGCATGTTTTAAGGCCTCTCCAGGGGATAATAGCGCCGCTTATTTTCTTTTTTCCGCCGCCAAATTTCAAGCTTTACGCCATCTAGGCGGCTAAGGGCAATACTGTTCCTTTAAGATCGGTTTAAATAGCGTTTTATGTGCTACTCTAAGGCATGGGTAGACTTTTTAGTTGAGAACTTATTCTACCCGTAATTTAGGTTAAAATGGCTTGGAAGAGAAAATACTTTCGCCTAAAACGTATCCCTTCAGAGGTAAGCCTTAACTGGGTGGAAAAGTGAAGTTTGTCCAGGCGAATTGGGAGAGTTGGCTTGTTTATTGGGGACTTTGATCAGGCCTCGGGGAGCGTAAGGCTGATGGCTTGGGTTGGTTGGCTGGCTGGGGCGCGAAAGGGAGCCACTCTCCCCGTGAACGGATACGATGCCTTTATGAATCTTTCGTCCACCCATAGAGGCATTTATAAGAAAATAAGCGATAAAAAGCAAGACATAACCCCTATTTTATTATTTTAATATTATTAACACATATATTAGTTTTATTTATAATCCCAATGGCTTGAATCAAGGCCTTTAATATGTTGGCGTTTGGCTTATCTAGCTATCCCGTGAACGGATACATAACTTAGAAATAATAGAATTATTAATAGAACCCTCAAAAATGAGAATTGTGGCTAATTCATTATAATTTTTTTCAGTTCGGTAACCGAACTCTTGTTTTTATTATATGGAGATCGCGGCAAGTTTTCCAAGCCTAAACAATCTAATTAATTAAAATTAAAATTTTGACTCTTCGCGCCAATTTTTAACCATTTGCGCTTGTCAGTTGGATGCGCTATTATTCTAGGTATTGTGTCATTGGTTAGATAGGATAATTATATCTGTTCATGATAATATCCTGATAGCCATAAAATCCTGAACTACGGAGTCGTTTATAATGAATACGCCCAACGCTTCCCATAGCTTATCGCAATAACAATGTTCCTTACGGCATAGATTAACTTAACTTATGATTAAATCTTATATTCTTAAGAACATAAAAATTTTCCGATTAAATAACTCTAATAAACATCAATGTCGCCTATTTTTTTCTTAAACATAAAAAATTACAGGAGTGGTAAGCTATGATGAATATTATCAACCTTTATATTTATAGAGTTTCCGCTTTAGTACCGGTTTTCTTTTTGTTTTCATTTGCTTGGTATATTCACTATAAAACTTTATTTTTTCCCATATTATTTTCATTAATTGGTATTATATTCGTACTTCTATTTTGTATATCGTTTAAATATGCCCGAGGACATATTGCTTCTATATCAATTGACCCAATTAATATTACACCTACTGGAAATTGGCCTGTTATCTATTTAATAAGTTACATCGTATCATCAGTAACAATTGTATTTCTTTGGGATAACCCTTGGGTTTCTTTAATAGGAATAATCTTTTTTACTTTAGTAATACCAGCTTTGACTTCAAAAATTCCTCATTTTTTCCTTTCAATTACTGGTTACCATTTTTTCACAGTAAATACTTCAAACGGAATTAATGATTCTATTCTAATAAGTAAACGCCAATTTCGGGATAAAAATCAACTGCGATCAGTAAAAAGATTATTCGAATATTTACTTTATGACGATCGGACTTAATAGTAAATAATGTTCAAAAACAGTTCAGTTATGGATATTTGTTCTGACAAATCAGAACTTGTTTATAAGCTTGATTTAAATCAAGAAACACAAGACTCAATTTGTCAAATGTTTTCTGACGGCGTAGAAAAATATACTATGGAAAAAATGGCGTTGCTTTTGATGGAAATTATAAACCTGAAGAAAACGAATGTCTTAATGTCTTGATGGAAGCGCAAAAAATCCCGGCTAGAGGCTGGTTCTCCACTAAAGGAGATGTCCGGTTCATAGAAAAATTTGCCTTGTTTCGAGCTTATTGAGATTTAGTCTCAATAATTTGTTCCGCTTGAGGTCCAAACAACCCTCTTCAACTCCAATCACGCCAAAATACACGCCTATTCACGTACTTTTATCCTTTTTAGAGCGCTCTTTTCCTGGTAATGGCCGTCGCCCTAAAAATGTTCAGTCCCAGGAGTTTGAGCGTGACCGCGAACCTGACCGCCTTCGCCCTCCTGACCCTAAGCCCGCCCATTCCGAACTGGCGCTTCAGGCGACTGTTCGTGGCCTCAACGCCGGCCCTGATCCCGTACGATTTCTTGAACGCGCGAGTTGACTGATACGCCCGGCGCCGCGGCGATCCTCTTTTTCTTTAGATCGTATTAAGTCAAACTTTAAATGACCGGCCGTCCACGCCCGGAGTTCCCCCTCGCGAATTAAGGGAGCGCTCCTCCGCGCCGGCCTCTGGGTGGCTCAGATAAAAAAGCCCCCCGCCGGAAGGCGGGGGGCTTTGGGAAAAGCCTTAGGCGAGAAGAATGGGCGCGCTCGCGGGGGATTTCCCCTTTTTTTTGACGCGTTTGAGTCTCTTCCGGTACTTGTAGAGGTGCTGGGCGACCATTTCCAAAAAAGCCATGCCGACGATGGCGTGGATTTTTTTATTCCCCGCGAAGCCCGTGACGACCAGGGTCAGGAGGGTAAAGACCAGGCTCAACCCAAGGCTGTCGCCCTTGAGGCCCAAACTGGGCAAGGGGCTTGAAGCGGGCTTTTCGGGGCTCGCCAGGCTTTGGAGATAGGTCTCAAAGGCCTCGGGGTCCAGTTTTTCCAGAAGGGCGCCCGCCATGATGGGGTTGAGCTCTTCGGGATCGTAGGTTATCAGGAGGCTGCCCGTCCGGGGATTGTGATTCACGGAGAGGACCCCGGGGCAGTTTTTCGCCTCCCCGAGGGGCAGATCCGGATTTTCGAAAGCGGCGGCCCTGAGCCTTAATCTGCCTCTGATGGAGCTGACTATCATGTGGTCTCCTTCCAAGTCGCGGACGCGACTTTCGCCGGCTGGCTTTGGCTTAAGGGAAGATCGTCCGCGGAAATAGCCTCCGGGGGTTTGCGGCCCGGTTTTTCGCCTGGGGCGAGGAAAGGTTTGGTGGCCCGCCAAGCCACCAAAATGGTGGTGCCGTTATGGAGAAAAGAGACGAGGCTGGAACTCGCCACCCCAAAAAGGCCCAAGCCCAGAAAGAGGCTGTTTAAGGTCACGATGACCCAGTAGTTCTCCCGGATCCTTTTCATGGTCTTTTCCGAGAGGATTCTGGCCGTGGGCAAAGCGTCCAGGCGCCCGTTCAAGAGCTGGACGTTGGCCACGTCCTTGGCGAGCTCGGAGCCGTCGGACAGGGCCACGCCCACCCGGGCCAGGGAGAGCGCCGCGGAGTCGTTTAAGCCGTCGCCCACCATCATGATCTTTTTGCCGTCCTCTTTGAGCTGGGCGAGGAAGGCGGCTTTCTCGTCCGGGAGGAGTTCCGCGCGGTGCTCGTCAAAGCCGATTTTGGCGGCCATGCTTTGGGCGGAGGCCTTCAGATCCCCGGTGAGCATGACCGTTTTTTCCACGCCGAGTTCCTTGAGCTTGGCGATGGTCTCCTTGGCCCGGTACCGGAGTTTGTCGCTGATGGCGATGATGGCGGCGAGCCGGCCTTCCACCGCCAGATAGATCATGCTTTCGCCCTTTAAGGCGACCTCGGCCGTGATTCTCTCGGCTTCCGCGGTCATGGGGACCTTTTCGTCGTCCACGACAAAGTGGCGGCTCCCCAAAAGGACCTTTTTGCCGCGCCAATTCGAGGAGATGCCGTGGGCGACCACGTAATCGACCCGGGTGTGTTCCTCTTCGTGGGAGAGGCCCTTTTGCTTGGCGTCGTTGACCACGGCCCGGCCCACGGGGTGCGGGAAGTGCTCTTCCAGGCAGGCGGCGAGCCTTAAGGCCTCGTCCTCGCTGAAGGGGGAAAAGGCGTAGACGCCGGAGACTTGGGGCCGGGCCTCGGTTAAGGTCCCGGTCTTGTCAAAGACGCAGACGTCGGCCCCGGCCATTTCCTCAAGGTAACGGCCGCCTTTGATAAGGATACCGTTTTCGTTCCCCTCGCGCATCGCCGAGAGGACGGCGATGGGGGTGGAGAGCCTAATCGCGCAGGAATAGTCCACGAGCATGGCGTTGCCGGCTTTGATCAGGTCGCGGGTAAAAAGGAAAGTTAAAAAGGCCAAAAGGAAGTTAAAAGGAACGATGGCGTCGGCCATGCGCTCGGCGCGGCCCTGGAGACCCGATTTGGAGGCCTCCGACTCCCGGATATATTCAATGATGGAGCGGATGCGGGTATTGCCGCCCACCCGGGCCGCCTTGATGACGATTTCCCCTTCCTCCACCGTGGTGCCCGCGAAGACCGCGCCGCCCGGCTCCTTGTGGACCGGCAGGGGTTCCCCGGTCATGGTGGCCTGATTGACCATGGCGACCCCTTTTTCCACCGTGCCGTCCACGGGGATCAGTCCGCCCGCCTGGATAACCACGAGGGTTCCCGCGGTTAGCTGGGATTCTTGGACCTGGCGGCGCTGGCCGTCCTTGTCCTCAATCCAGACCTTTTCGTCAGGGCCCTTGAGGCTGTGGAAGAGGCAGGAGAGGCTGCGGCGTCGGGTCCAGGCCTCCAGGAAGTTGGAAAGGCTGAAGAAAAAGAGCAAAGTGCCTTGGGAGCGCCAGTCGCGGCGGAGGGCGCAGACGGTTAAGGCGACCGCGTCCAGGACCTCCACGGTCAGGGCCCGGTTCCAGAGAAGCTCTTTGAGCCCCCTAAGGACGTAGGGAACGGACCTTATAATGTTAATGGCCGTCCGGATGGGCCGGGGGATAAAAATCCTCTTTAAAACATAGGTCCAGAGAGGATTGTAGGGGAGGGGACACTCCTCCCCCACGTCAATGGTTTTCTTTTCCAAAATCGAGACGGGAAAAAAGCCCTGGGGCTCAAAGCGCTCGAGGGTTCCGAGGATAAACGCCCGCCGTTTCGGGCCGGCGTCATAGATGGCGAGGACGCTCCCCGTGAGTCGGTTATAGGAAACGTACCTAACTTCGCCTTGCTTCATAAGTCCGGTGGCCAGGCGATCGAACTCGTCCGGCCCCAGGTCCTGGGGCCGGACCCTGACGCGGAGCCTGCCGGGGAGATCTGAAATTACGCGGCCGTGCATGGGGGATTTTTACCTTTAAGCTTCGGAGTCGGCGGGGGCGCTCTGGCGGTCTTGGGCCTTCTGGTCGGCCTCGGCCACGATGTCGCTGATGTTTTCTTTGGCGATCTCCGCCAGGGTCTCGACTTTTCTCTTAGCCGCGATGCCGTGGCTCAAAAGGGTGGTGGCGCCAACGCGCAGGGGCGAGGGTTTTCCCGAGACGAGAGTCGTGATGACCGTTCCGGCCACAAAGCCAACGCCCAACATGATCCATTTCCACTTGTTCATAAATTCTCTCCTTGTAAAGCGTAACGAGCTTTAAAAAAACGCGGCGATAATCCAAATTTTTGGTCGCCGAATTTTTTATAACACCCCAAGATCAATTACGCAAGCTTTTCGCCGATAGTTAGCCCGATTTGAGGCGGATCCGTTAAGTCTATTTCTTGACGCTTGTCGCGACTGAGTTTCATTTCGGATAAGGATTTTGGCCTTGATTGATATTAATTCTCAATAACGATATGACGCGCGTTTTCGCGCGGGAAAAGGATTTTGGCGATAACGCCCGCGCGAGAACGAAAGAGCGAACTTCTCCGCGAGCGCGCTTCCGCGCTGAGGCGCGCGACTGATTAGACGCGAGGGTTTACGCTCTTCCGAAGGGACGCGCGAATATTTTAAAAAATCGCGCGATTATTCATTTTGTGGAAAGGCGCGCCGCGCGGCGCGTTATTGATTTTAAGTTTCAATAACGATTGCCCCTTCGGGGACGCCCCTTGGGAGCGGAAAGGCGCCCGGCGCGGTGGTTGGAATTGACGGGAAAAACGGGGAAAGCGGGAGGAGCGGAAAAGGGCGAGGGCGCGGAAAAGGGGGGAAAAAATTTTTTTGGGCTATTTCCGAAAAGAGCGCGCGTTTCTCTCCGGGGAATAAATTTACATGGAAAAGAGGCGAAAAATGGCGAAAAAAGCGCGTTTCGCTTTTTTTCGGCTTTGAGGCGCGCCTGTCCGACCGCCGCCGGGGGCCGGGCCCCGCCGCGGGGCGGGAAGGCCGCGCCACGCCGTGGGCTCTTGGGGGGATGATACCCTCATATTATATTGGCTCGTTTTTCAAAAAGCCGCCAAGGGTGAGCGGGAGCGGCGCGGACCCGTCCGTGGCCCCCGGCGCGCGCGCCGGGGGGGAAGGCGCTCCCTCGGGCGGTGGCCCACGAGCCGACTTGCCCGATAAGCCAAGGCGGGTCCCTACTGGGGAAACTCGCGCCCGCGCCGGAGGGAAGAGACTCGCGGAGAGAGGAACTTGGGGCGGGGAGAAGAGGGGCGC
The DNA here is from genome assembly GCA_031265205.1 of Deltaproteobacteria bacterium. Lineage (GTDB taxonomy): Bacteria > Desulfobacterota > Desulfarculia > Adiutricales > Adiutricaceae > JAISCZ01. The sequence goes on along the minus strand of JAISCZ010000065.1, from coordinate 27,565 downwards.
GCTAAAGAGATATTGACCGCGCTCGCGTCTCCCTCCCGCGAGTTCTGGGCGCGTCTCTTTCTGGCTCCGGGCGCGGCGCCTTTGGGTCCTGGACACGGCCCCTTTTGGCCCTGGGAGTGGCGGCAGTGGTCCTGGGCGCGGCGCCAGGCGGCGTCGCGGCTACTTCCGCGGTCGCTGGGCGCGGCGCCTATTGTCTCTGGAAGGCCTTAATGGGAGACGCTAAAAGAAAGCGCGGCGCGCGCCTAAGCGCTTCGCCTCCGGTTCGCCTGAAGCGACGGCGGTAAATTAGTCGCGCGGGAGAACGCCCTATATGACGCGCGATAATATAGAGACAAGCGGAACGGGATTGGCCGAGGCGAGGCGGCGATTGGCCCTATCACCCAGGGCGCCGGCCTTTAGTCGAGGCGGCGCTCCGCCCGGCGCCCGTTTTAGCGCGCGCTCCCAAAAAGTTGGCGCGGCGGCTCAGGCGAAGGCGCTGGCTTATATTTGACATCCCATGGGTATCGGCATATAGTTCGACAAGTCAGTCGCCTCTCTTTTAGCGGATTTTCGTCAGGCGTTTGGCGTATCCGCCGCTTCTCTTTTTTTCTTTCCTCCCCGGCGCTCTCTAAACGGGGACGCGTTCGCGAAACGTTCCTTTTCGCGGTCAGGGAACACGCCATGAAAAGATTCTCGCGGATCCGCGTTATTCACTCTGATTTCCTTCGCCGGAGTTGTTTCTCCGCCGTTTTATCAGCCGTGACAGAGAACGCCTTCAGAGGCGATTCTCGTTGGAGACTTCTTCCCTTCCGCCTGTCGCTTTTAGCCGTTTTAGCCGTTCTGTCATTATCGCTCCTGGCGTTCTCCTCCCCCTCTTTCGCGGATGAATACTATGGCCCCGAGCGAGAGCGGCTGGTCGCCGCTGACACTGCCGCCACTGACCCGCAAGACAGACTGAATTGGAGTCTCAACCCGTCATACCCTACGCCATGGGAAGGAATCAGCTGGAATGACGCGAATAGCGACGGTATTTTGAGAGCCGTCGCGATTTATGTCCCTTTTAGCGAATTGACTGGCGCTCTCGTCATTGACGGTTTTGAATACCTGAGAGAGGTTACCGCGTTCGTAAATCAGCTGACCAGCGTTGTGGTCGATAACAACCCTGCCCTAACATATCTTTCAGTTTGGGAAAACCGCCTCACCACTCTGAACGTGAAAGGCGCCCCGGCCCTTGAATCCTTGGACGCGCCAGGAAACGAACTCGTCGCCGTGAACCTGACGAATAACCCCGCGCTTAATTCTTTGTCCTTAAGTAGAAATAAACTCGCGGCCATTGACTTAAGCCATAACCCGAACCTTGTCCGGCTTGCGGTGGAAGGCAACTATCTTTCCACTCTGGATCTCGGAAATAACCCGCTACTTGAAATCCTGAACGCGCGAGACAACGATATCACGTTCTTGAACGTGAGGCAAAACGCGAATCTTATGACGCTTGACGCTGGGTCAAACCTTCTCGCGTCAATAGACGTAAGCGCGAACTTTTTGCTTGAGTTCCTGGATGTCGGTCACAACAATCTTACGGTCCTTGACGTTGGGAACAACGTTAATCTTACGGAATTGCGCGTAAGCGACAACTCTCTCTCTTCGCTTGAGTTGGATAATAACGTATCGCTTCAATATCTGTATGTCGCGCGCAATTCTCTTAATTCCTTAGACTTAAGCAATAACCCAAATCTTATTGGAGTGGACGCCGAATTCAATAGGCTTGCGACAATCAACCTGAGCGGCAACCATGCTCTTGAATTTTTATATATCAGAGGAAATTTACTAGACTCGCTTGACGTGAGCGATAGCGCTGGTCTTACGGAACTGTACGCGGATTCCAACGGGCTTACGACAATCAACCTGAGTAACAACCCTAATCTTCGAAATCTGGAGCTCAACGATAACCCGTTGAGCGCGCTTGACGTGAGTCACAACCCGGATTTGTGGTCGCTGTACGTCAGTTCCTGTGGCCTTAATTCACTTGTCCTGAGTGGCAACGAGGAGCTTCGACAGCTGGATGTCAGCCGCAACTCTTTCAGTTCGCTTGACCTGACCGATAACGAAAACCTTATATACCTGAATGTCAGCCACAACTCTCTCAGTTCGCTTGACTTGAGCGACAACGATTATCTTATCGAACTGGATGTCAGCGACAACTTTCTCGGTTCGCTTAATTTGAGCGGCAACGTGGATCTTTTTTCCCTGAATGTCAGCGGCAACTCTTTCAGTTCGCTTAACCTGAACGACTACGAAAATCTTCGATCCCTGAATGTCAGCCACAACTCTCTCAGTTCGCTTGACTTGAGCGACAACGATTATCTTATCGAACTGGATGTCAGCGGCAACTCTCTCGGTTCGCTTAACGTGGGCGATATGGCGGATCTAAGATACCTGTCCGCCAGCGGTAACTCTCTCAATACGCTTGACCTAAGCGGCAACGCGAATATTTATTACCTTGATGTCAGTGAAAATTCTCTTAATTCGCTTGTCTTGAACGTCCTAACGAATCTTCAATACCTTGACGCCAGCGATAACTTACTTGCTTCGCTTGACCTGAGCGACAACGCGTATCTTGATTACTTGGATGTCAGCGACAATTTTCTCGTTTCGCTTGACTTGAGCCATAACCCCAATCTTAAGTACGTTGACGTGACAGGCAACCCCACCCTCGCGTCCCTGTCCGTCGAAGACAGCCAATTCTCCTCATTGGACTTTATTGATATCGCGACCCTTACCAACCTTAACGTGAGCGGCGGCAGGTTCACCCTGAGCGCGCTGTATGACATGATGTCCACTGTCCCAAACGTCAAAATGGGCAATCAGAACAACGCGCCTCTTGCCGCTATCCCTTCCGGTCCGGCGCCAGGCGCGGTTTATGATCTTGGGAGCGAGGCGAGTTTCAACGGCGAGCTCACCCAGTTTTCGTTTAAGCGCGACGGGGTCGTAGCCGTCGCGGGCGAGGACTATTCGATAAGCCCGGACGGCGCGCTCGTTTTCATGGATCGGGGATTATACGAGATCGCGATGGAAAACCTTCAAGTCCACGGCGTCGGCGTTTACGACTCCGATCCGCCGTCCGTGGTCACCTCCCTGATAGACGTCCTTCGCGCCGGAGCCATCGTCAGCTGGCTTGGCGACGCTGGAGCGCTTTGGGCCCCCGAGAGTTCCGCCGATTCCGGCAAGGACTGGCTCCACTCCGGCTACGGGGTGAGGTATTTGGATAGCGACGACGCGCTCTTCGGCGCCGCCGGCGCGAAAGACGTCCATGTCGACCCTTCCGGCGTTAATCCGGGCGCGGTGACGGTGGAGGCTGACGGCTACTCCTTTTCGGGCGGCGGCGTAACGGGCGACAGCCTCCTCCTGGCGGCCGCCCCCGGATCGCGAACCCGCTTCTCCAACGTGATAAACTTCGCGCGCGGCGCCGAGGTCCGCGCGGGAAACGCGCTTGTTTTCGACTACTCCGTCTCGGACTACTCTTCGGGGGTGACGAGCGCTCTGTACGTCTACGGCGAAGGCTCGCTTTCGAAGGACGGCGACGGCGTCCTCGCGCTTTCCGGGCCCAGCGACTACTCCGGCTCCACCAACGTCCTTATGGGAACTCTTAAGCTCGCCCCCGGAGCCGACATCTCCCGGAGCCTCGCGGGCGGCGGGCTTATCCTTTCCACCGGGGCCACTTTCGATATCTCGTCTTACGGCTCTCTGGCCATTCCGAGGCTCGCGGTGGAGGGCGGCGCTTCCCCCGCCGTAATCCAGGCTGACGCCACGATAGTGGCGGACTTTAGCGGCGCGGAACTCAGTTGGAGCCTACCGGGGTCTGGGGCGTTTGCCTCCCCTCTGCTCCAGGTGAACGGGGAGGCCAAGCTCGACGGCGCCACTGTCTTCTCCATAACGAGCGCCCCCGCGAGGCTCGGCGTGGCCCTCGGAGAGGGGCTGACGCTCCTGGCGGCGGACGCCCTTGACGACGCCGGCTTCGCGTCCCTTTCCGTGTCCACGCCTAACGGGGACTCGTTCACGGTCGAAATAGACCCATTGGCGCCCGGTCGCGTCAAGGCGACGCTCGCTTCCATTTCCCCTTGGGTCCCCAGCTACGAGAGAATGAAAGCCTATCCCGAGGCGGCCGCGGCGGCTCTCGCTTTCGCGGGCCTGGGCCAGGACGCGCTGGCCCGGGAAGGCGTATCCGCGGCCGCGACCGCCTCCTCTGGGACCGGCCCCGTCTGGGGCGCCTTCGGCGCGGCGTCGGGAGGCCGTTCGCGGTATAACACCGGATCCCGCGCGGATGTTTCGGGGCTCTCCGTCCTGGCCGGCGCGGCCGTGGGCGCCGATCTCGGGATCGGCAGGCTCGCGTTGGGGATCTTCGCCGAGGCGGGCCGGGGGGACTACGACAGCCACAACTCTTTCGCGAACTCCCGCGAGGTTGACGGGAGCGGCGACGTGACCTACGCGGGGGGCGGGATCCTGGCGCGCTGGGACGCCGCGGCCGGGGCTTTCCCGGGCCTGTATCTGGAGGCCTCGGCCCGCCTTGGGCGGCAGGAGACGGACTTTGACACGGACGACATTCGCTACGGCGGGGCGCCCGCGTCGTTCAAGCTTTCCAGCCGCTATTGGGGCCTACACGGGGGCCTGGGGCGGACATGGAAGCCAGGGGGACCGGACGGGTCATTCGCGCTCGATCTGGGGGCGAAAATCCTTTGGACCCGCCAGGAGGGTTCCGAATTCGGGGTGAGCGCCGACAGGGTCCGCTTCGAGGACGCCGACTCCCTGAGGGTCAGGGCGGGCGCCCGCCTCGCCTACGTGGCCTGGGGACGCGCCGCTCCTTACGTGGGCGCTTACTTCGAGCGAGAATTCGACGGGGTGGCGCGCGCCTCGGTGAACGACGTCTCCCTGGAGACTCCGTCCCTGAGGGGCAATACCGGGATCCTCGAGCTGGGCGTGTCGTTCAGGCCTTCGGAGAACCTCCCCTTTTCCCTGGAAATCGGGGCCCAAGGCTATGTCGGAAAAAGGGAAGGCTTCTCCGGAACGGCGACTCTGAAATACGGGTTCTGACGCGCCAAGTCGCGGCGCGTTAAGGTCTCCGCGGGGGCCGAAGCGCCGGGCGGACGCTGTCTTGAGACCTCAGTGGGCCCTCGCCGGGATCCATATTTTAAATCCCTATCGGCGCGGAGGCGGCCCGCCGGCTCCCCCCAGGGCCGCTTCCTCCAGGCTCTTCCGGCGGCTTCCCCCCTCGCCCCGCCGCCGCTTGCCCCTGGCGTCCTTTTTAAGTTTCCTAACTCCGTAAGTCCGCAAAAGACCGTTTACGACCGTGACCTTTTTCGCCATGGCCGCCAGACGATCATTTAATAAAAATACCGCGCGAGCCCGCGCCGACTCCCTGGTCGCGGTTTCTTCGCGCCAGTCGCGCGGCTTTAAGAAAACCGCGAAATTTTTGGCGCCAGAATTTCTCCGCGGTCAATCTTTCTTTAGCGCTTAAATTTTACCGCTTCAGCGTCTTTTTTTAGTGGCGCGCTCTATGATTATCGCTCGTAAATTTTTGGCGTTAAGGAAATTGGGTCTAGCGAGACGTTTAAGCCATTGGTTTTACGCGTAAAATGATTTGGCGCGTCTTCACGCGTGGATTTCATAACCCACCGGAACGCGAAAAATTAAAACTGGAGAGCCAAGTCAAAATACAGCTCTTTATCATTCGCGATAAGGCAATCAGCAAAAATTTTGGGGGATACTCAACCGCGCGACTTATTGGTTTCCCTTTGCCCCGTCGCCGCGATTGAGCTTCGGCGGCGCGCCTTTTGTGGCCGCTCCGCAAAATTTCGCTTCCGTTCTCGCGGATTTGTGTCCTCTAATCCTCCGCGCCAAGGCGCGCCGCGGGGCTAGGGCTCAGCCTTCGTCCCCCAACGAACGCTTGACCCGCGCCTTAGTAGCCAGCCGAGAAGGCCAGGCGCAGGCCGAGGGCGTCGCCCCGGGACTCAGGAGTGACCCCGTATCGGCTCGCGGACCGGCAGTCGACAGCGGTGATGTGCCACCCGCAACCCCGTACCACGCGGGTAGAGCCTTCCGAAGGCCCCTGAGGGTCAGTCGCCGCGGCGTCCGAGTAGTCTCCGTAAAAATCTTGGACCCATTCCCATACATTGCCATAAATGTCGTAAAGGCCCCATGGACTGGGCCTTTTCTCTCCGACCGGCCGCGTTTCCTTGCCGCCGTTTCTCCCAAACCACGCGTATGTCCCAAGAGAGCCCGCGTCGTCGCCAAAGAAGTAAGCCGACGTTGTCCCCGCCCTCGCGGAATACTCCCACTCCCCTTCCGTGGGTAGCCTGTACTTTTCCGTTCCCTCTTTTTGATTTAGTTTCCGGATAAAAGAGCGGGCGTCATCCCAGGACACGGTTTCAACCGGAAGCGTTCGTCCTTTAAAATAACTGGGATTGGCGCCGCCCATGACGCTCATCCATTCGGCCTGCGTCACCTCATAAATACCCATATAAAAGGGCCTGGAAATGGTGACCCGGCGCTGGGGCGTCTCATCTTTGTCGCCATTCTCAAAATTCAAATCAGCGCCCATCGTAAACGCGCCGGGGGAAATTAAAGTAAATTTCATGCCGACGCTGTTTGTAACTTCATCGGAAGCGACCGGCGCCGCGTTGTATAAAAAAAATAGCGAGACGCTTAAAAACGAAAAGTGAAGAAGTTTTCCAAGCATACAGGATTCTTTAAAAGCCCGGACGCGGAAAAAAGCGCCGAGAGGGTCACCCCTTGTCCCGGCGGTCGCGGCGGGTCTGGGTCTTCCAGTCGGGGGAGTCCTGGTATTTGCCTTTTTTCTTCCCGCGGTGGACCTGGGGCTCGACCGCCAGAACGCCGGGAGCGGGCGGCGCGCCCTTGTCCGGGGCCTTCGGGGAGAGCGCTTTGGCTTCCCGCTCGTCCTGGATTTTGACGGGGGGCCCCATGAGAAATTCCGCGGGGACGAATTCGGCCAGAAAGATCGTCGCGGAATAGGGGATGAAAAGAACTTTGGCTTCCCTCGCCTTGGCCGCCAGAATTTTGATTGAGATGGGGTCCGGGCAGAAACGCTTGGCGACCCTTAAGGCCATGTCCCGGTCGCTGAAGAGCCGCAGCTTGTCCTCCGCTGGCCTCCGGGGGGCTAGGCCGTGGATATGGGCCGAGCGCCAGGTATTGGGTTTGAGGCCCAAAAAGAGTTCCTTGGGGGGCTTCAGATCTGGGGAAAGCTCCACCGGAAGCTGGGATAGCGCGGGAATGACCCTAATGAGGGGGCCCTCCGTTTCCAGTGGCGATTTGCCTTGGGGGGCGTTTAAGATCTCCTTGATTTTCGCTTCCGTGGTTCCCCGAAATCCGTCCTCGTCCCGGATGGCCGCCAGAAGCTCCTTGAAGGGGACAAAGCCGTCGGGCCCGGGAGTCAGGCCCATTTCGTCGGGGGCCACTCCCAGGGCGTAGATCAGGAGTTTTTCCAGGCTGTCGCGGGCCTGGGCGATTTTGCGCGTCATAAAAATCCTTCGCCAAAAAGGGAAAAAAAGAAGGCGCGGGAAAAGGCCTTTTAAGTTTTCCGTATTTTACCCCAAGGCCCTCTGGCGGGGCGAAATATTTTTACCCTTCGGCTTTTTCGCCAAAGCCCCGAAGGTTTCGGTCCCGCGAAGGGAGGGGGCCCGCGCGAGCGCCCCCGCGGGCGTGAAAATCCCTTGCTTCGGAAGGCCCGCGGCGACTAAAATAGCCCTTTGCTTTGGCGAGCGGGCGCTCCCCTCAGGGGAGAATCCCGCGCGGGCTTCCCTCCAAGGGGAGCGCCCGGACGAAAGGGAGAGTTAGCTACAATGACGGAGACCCCATCCACCAGGCCCCAAAAAATAGTCCTCGCTTACTCGGGCGGGCTTGACACCTCCATAATCCTTAAATGGCTCAAAACCGATTACGGGGCCAAGGAAGTGATCGCCTTCTGCGCCGACGTGGGCCAAAAGGAAGAGCTGGACGGCTTGGAGGAGAAAGCCCTGGCGACGGGGGCCTCCAAGTGCGTTATTGAGGACCTGCGGGACGAGTTCGCCGCCTCCTACGTCTATCCCGCCATCCGCGCGAACGCCGTCTACGAGGGGCGCTATCTCTTAGGGACCTCCCTGGCCCGCCCGGCCATCGCCCAGCGCATGGTGGAAATAGCCCGGGCCGAGGGGGCCGACGCCGTGGCCCACGGGGCCACGGGCAAAGGCAACGATCAGGTCCGCTTTGAACTGACGACCATGGCCCTGGACGCGAACCTCCAGACCGTGGCCCCCTGGCGGGAATGGAATTTTAAGAGCCGCACGGAGCTAATGGAATACGCCCGCGCCAACGGCGTTCCGGTCCCCGTCACCGCCGCGAAACCCTATTCCACGGATCGCAACCTTCTCCATATCAGCTTCGAGGGGGGAATCCTGGAAGACCCCTGGAACGAGCCCGCGGAAGACATGTTTCTTTTGACCGTCTCCCCGGAAAAGGCCCCCGACGTCCCCCGGGTCGTCGAGATCGAGTTCCGTCGCGGCGACGCCGTGGCCCTCGACGGCGAGGCCTTAAGCCCCCGGGAGCTGATGGAAAAGCTCAACGCGATCGCCGGGGAAAACGGCGTGGGCCGGGTGGATATCGTCGAGAGCCGCTACGTGGGCATGAAGAGCCGCGGGGTCTACGAGACCCCCGCGGGGACGGTCCTCCATTTGGCGCACCGCGATCTGGAGTGCCTGACTTTGGATCGGGAACTTATCAACCTCAAGGACAGTCTCGTTCCCCGCTACGCCACCATGGTCTATAACGGCTATTGGCGCGCCCCGGAACGCGAGGCTTTGCAGAGTTTTATCGACGGGACCCAGGAAAGGGTGACCGGCAAGGTCAAGGTGAAGCTCTACAAAGGCAATGTCATGGCCGTGGGCCGCAAGTCCCCCTATTCCCTGTACGACGCGGATTTCGCGACCTTTGAGCGGGACGAGGTCTACAATCAGGCCGACGCCGGCGGTTTTATCCGCGTGAGCGGCCTCCGGCTCCGGATTCCCTTAAAAATCCGGGGCGAGAAAGAGAAATAAAGGCCCATGGCCGCCGCGCCTCCCAGGAAAGCCAACCCGCCCGCCGCGTCTCCCGCCGCCCCGGCCCGGCACCTCGCCGGTCGCCTCTCCGGAAAAGTGAGCTCGGTCTTGGCCCGGGCCTCGGTCTCGGTGGGTTTTGACCGCGCCCTCGCCCGCGAGGACATCTGGGGAAGCCTCGCCCACGCGCGGGCCCTTTTGGCGATAGGGGCCCTCTCCGGGGAGGATTTCCGCGCCATCCAACGGGGCCTGGGGGAGATCCGCGCCGAAATCGGAAGCGGCGCCTTTCATTGGGACGAGGCCCTGGAAGACGTCCACATGAATATCGAAAAGGCCCTCATCGCCAAAGCGGGGGAGGCGGGGGCCAAGCTGCACGCCGGGCGGAGCCGCAACGATCAGGTGGCCACGGACGAGCTTCTTTTCCTGAAAAAAACCGCTTTAAGGCAGCGGGGCTTTCTCTTGGACTTGAGGGAGGCGCTCCTCGCCCGCGCGGAAGAGGTCGGCGAGGCCCTCGCGCCGGGCTACACTCACCTCCAGCGGGCCCAGCCCGTCCTCTTGGCCCATTGGCTCTTGGCCCATCAGGAGGCCTTCGCGCGGGACGCGGACCGGTTCTTGTCCCTGGAGGGGAGGCTGAAATGGCTTCCCTTGGGTTCCGGGGCCCTGGCGGGGACTTCCCTTCCCATCGATCCGGAAATAGCCGCCGCGGCTTTGGGCTTCGCCTCCCCCGCGCGCAACAGCCTTGACGCCGTCTCCAGTCGGGACGCGCTTTTGGAGTACCTGGCCTTCGCGGCCATTCTGGCGGTCAACCTCTCGCGGCTGGCCGAGGAAATGGCCCTCTGGTCCAGCGCGGAATTTGGATTTTTAAGTTTCCCCGACAGCCTCGCGACCACCAGCTCCATGATGCCCCAGAAGAAAAATCCCGACGGGGCCGAGCTTTTGCGGGGCAAGGCCGGTCGGGTTATCGGGAGCTTAGTGAGCCTTTTGGTGGTCGTCAAAGGCCTGCCCCTCTCCTACAACCGCGATCTCCAGGAAGACAAGGAACCTTTTCTCGACGCGGCCTCGACCTTGGACCTCTCCCTGCCGCTGGCCGCGAGCCTGGCGCGGGAGGCCACCTTTAACCTTCCCCGGCTGCGGGAGGCCGCCAGCGATCCTTTTATGGCCGCGACGGACGTCGCGGAGGCTCTCGTGTTACGGGGAACGCCCTTCCGCGAGGCCCACCGGGAGGTGGGGGCCTTGGTCGCCTTCGCCCTCGAGCGGGGGATCTCCCTTTTGGAAGTAACCCCTGAGGATTTTTTATCTTTCTGCCCCCAAGGGGACCCCGCGCTCCTCCGACGCCTCGGCCCGGAGGACCTCACGCGCGCCCGCGGGTCGACCTTAGGGGGCACGGCTCCGGAAAGGGTTCGGGAAAATCTCGCCCGGGCCTCCGCCCGCGCGCTCGCGGAAAGGGAGCGGCTTATCGCGGAGATAAGGGAGCGCGATCTTCTTCTCCAAGCGCTTCTGGAAACGGGGGAGGGGACCCCATGAGCCGCGCCTCCCTTGTCCAACTTTTTTGGCCGCTCCTCGCCGCCCTGGCCTTTTTGGCCTCCTGCGGGGTGAAAACCCACCCTTACCCCGAGATCGTGACTTTGCCAGGGGCCGTGGAGGAGCTGACCCAGGAACAGGACGCGGAGGGTAATCTGTACCTCTCCTGGAAAGCCCCCATCCGGAACGCGGCTGGCCGCGACTTGGGCGTTTTGGCCTATTTCGCGGTGGAGGAGGCGTGGCACGAGGCGGAAACTTTCTGCGAAGGCTGCCCCTCTGACTATCAGTACCGCCGGGTAGGGGAAACGCCTCTCCAGCCAGCGCCCCCGGGCCTCGCCTTCAATCCTGGGCCTTACCGTTTTCAGGCCAAGCTCGCCCCCGGGCGGGTCTACCGTTTCCGGGTCGCGGGCGTTTCCCCCCGGGGGGCGGTCCACCCCGACAGCTGGCGGGAAGTGACGGTCTGGGCCTCCGCGCCCCCCGCGCGCTTGGACTCTTTCCGGGCGGTGGCCGAGGATCCGCTGGTGCGCCTCTCCCATGGGCCCTTGGGCCCCGGGGAGGAAATTGAGATCGAGAAAAAGGAAGGCGACGGGCCCTTCGTCCGCTTAAGGCTGGAGGGCGCGAGCCTGGTCGACTCCCAAGTCGCCTACGAGCGCTCCTACGTTTATCGCGCCCGCCGGGTGGTCGCCCGCGGGGCGAGCCGGGTCCCGGGTCCCTATAGCCCCGAAATCGCCGTGACGGTCGTCGACTCCACGCCTCCCCGGCCCATCGCCTACCTGGACGCGGCCCTGGCCGCCGACGGGGTCCGCCTTTCCTGGGAGAGCCTCAAAGGGGACGGGGATATCTTAGGTTACCGGGTCTACCGCCGCCTGGAGGGCGAGGACGGCTTCCGGAACGTGGGCGGGACGCTCGCGGAAAATTTTTATCTCGACCGGGGCGTTCCCCCGGGCGTCGAGGCCCGCTACCGGGTCACGGCCCTGGACGATAGCCCGCGCCGCAACGAGAGCTTTCCGTCCCCCGAGGCCTCCGTCCTCATGGAACCCCTGACGGTTCCCGGGCCTCGGCCGGAGACGCCGGACTAGGGGCGCGCCAAAATTTTCGCGAAAAGGGCGGGCGTTTTCGGGGACCCGCGGGGCCAATCCCCCTCTGGAAGGGGCCCCCTGGATCCCCGTGGGCGGGCTTGTTTTTGGAAAAGCTAAGTTTTAAGCTCTCCCTGGCGCGGGGGCGCCTCCGCGCGGGGGCGCCGGCGACCGGCTTGGAGCCTTTTGGGGGAAAAAAAGCGCGCGTGGCGCGGGGGGCGAGCGCCCCTTTGGGCCACGGACGCGCCAGAGGGCCGCGAGGCTTAATGTTAACGTGGAGGCGCGCGTTTTGGACTATATCCGCTATCAAAATGGAGAGCTCTTCGTGGAGGGCGTGGCGGTCAGAGAGATCGCCAAGGAAACGGGGACTCCCGTCTTTATCTATTCCCAAGGGGCCTTCGCCGCCAATCTAAGGGCCCTGGAAGCCGCCTTAAGCCAAACGCGGCACCTTGTCTGCTATTCGGTCAAGGCCTCCTCCAACCTCGCTTTGCTGAAAATAGTGGCGAGTCTGGGCATGGGGGCGGACATCGTCTCCGGTGGGGAACTCTTTCGCGCCTTAAAGGCCGGGATCCCCGGGGGACGGGTGGTCTTTTCCGGGGTGGGCAAAACCGCGCGGGAAATGGCCGAGGCCCTGGACGCTGGCGTTTTTATGTTCAACCTCGAGTCCCACGAGGAAATGGAGCTGTTGGGCGACATCGCCGCGCGGGCGGGCGCCGTCGCCCACGTCGCCTTCCGCGTGAACCCCGACGTGGACCCGCGCACCCATCCCTATATCGCCACGGGCCTCAAAGAGTCCAAGTTCGGGATCCCCTACGGGGAGGCGGCGCGGCTCTACGGCGAGGCCAAAAAAATTCCCAGCCTCAAGATTATCGGCCTCGACTGCCATATCGGCTCCCAGCTGACGGACGTCGCGCCCTTCCAAGAGGCGGCGCGCCTCCTCGGGGAGCTAATGGGCGAGTTAAAGGGCCAGGGGATAGCCATCCGCTACCTGGACGTGGGCGGGGGCCTGGGCATCGCCTACGAGAGCGAGACCCCGCCCACGGCCGCGGCTTACGTCGCGGCCCTCACCTCGGCGACGGCCAAATTTCCGGATCTGACCCTGATTTTGGAGCCGGGCCGCTCCATCGTGGGCAACGCCTGCCTTTTGGCGACGGAGGTTTTGTACAACAAGGAGACGGACGCGAAAAACTTCGTGGTGGTGGACGCGGGCATGAACGATCTGATTCGGCCCAGCCTCTACGGGGCGCGGCACGCCATCTTTCCGGCGCGCGAGAATGTGGGCGAGGGCCCTTTAAAGAAAGTTTCCGTGGTGGGGCCCGTCTGCGAGAGCGGGGATTTCCTGGCTCAAGACCGGCTCCTGCCGCCGCTGCGGGCCGGGGAATATCTGGCGGTCATGGGGGCGGGAGCCTACGGCTTTTCCATGAGTTCCAATTATAATTCAAGGGCCCGGGCCGCGGAGGTCTTGGCGAGCGGCGAGGATTTTCAAGTAATCCGCCGTCGGGAGAGCTACGAAGACTTAATTAGGGGAGAAATCTATTGAAAATTCAGCCGTTTATGCTTATAATTTGACTTTTCGGCTTCCGCCACGGGCGATATTTGGAAGCCCCTCAAGGAAGAAAGATTTCCCCAAGGGATTGAGCGAAAAAAGATTTTCCGCGACGAGAGCGCGCGATTTACCCAAAGCCAGAGCCTTGGGGAGGCCAATTCCTTATCTATCCCAATCAAAAGAAGTTGCGCGGGTTTTATTTGCGTTTCAAAGCCAAAGCTCAGGGAGCGGGGCTAGCCCCCGCGGCGCCCGCGGCGGAACCTTCTTATCACAAGGATTGCTTACAGCATGGACGACCTTAAGTTTTTTAAATACAGTGGGCACGGTAACGATTTTGTCATCATCGACAATTGGGACTGGCGGGTGCCCGAATATGATTTGGTGAAGGTCACCAAATTGCTCGCGCGCGATAAGTACGGCATTGGGGCCGACGGGGTGGTGTATATCTCCGAGGGCCCGGAGGAAGTGGACTTCGCGGTGCGCTTTTTTAACTCCGACGGGTCGGAGGCGGACATGTGCGGAAACGCCAGCCGCTGCGTGGCCCATCTGGCCTTTTCCCAGGGCATCGCCCCGGCGGAGATGACCTTTCTCACCAAAGCCGGGGACATTCAGGCCTTTGTCGGGGACAATCAGGTGAGCGTGCGCCTCCCCACCGTGGGCGCCACCGACGGCATGGCCATCGTGGACGTGGACGGCGACATGAGCCGCACCTACTACCGCGTCAATACCGGCGTGAGCCACGCGGTGACCTGGGTCGACGACGTCGAGAGCGTCAACGTGGCCAAGGTGGGCCGCGCCGTGCGCCACCATCCCAGCTTCTATCCCGGGGCCAACGTGGATTTCGTGCAGATTCTCGACCACAACTCCCTGGCCATCCGCACCTACGAAATCGGGGTGGAGGACGAGACCTTGGCCTGCGGCACCGGCTGTACGGCCTCGGCCCTTCTCTCCCTGAGCCACGGCTACCTCAAGGGGAAAAAGGTCGTCTGCAAGACCCGCGGGGGAGAGGATCTCATCGTGAGGGTGGAAGGCTCGGTGCGCGCCCCTTCCGACGTCTACCTGGAAGGCGCCGTGCGCTTTATTTTTTCCGGAAACACGGGCCCGGACATCACCCGGCGTTAAGCCCCGGACAATTTTTGGGTCCCGGATCCCTTTCGCGAGGCGGCAAATGACGGTATCTTTTCGGGGGGTGATTCCCGCCATGGTCACCCCGTTTAAAAACGGGGATCTCGACGAGGAGGCCTTGCGCCGACACGTCAATTTTTTGCTGGAGGCGGGAGTTCACGCGCTTCTGCCCTGCGGGACCACCGGCGAGTCCCCCACCCTTTCCCACGCCGAGCATAAGCGGGTTATCGAGATCACCATCGACGAGGCCAAGAGGCGCGTTCCCGTTTTGGCCGGGACCGGGAGCAACTCCACCCGGGAGGCCATCGAAATGTCCGCCCACGCCAAAGCGGCGGGGGCCGACGGGCTTCTTTTGGTTTCCCCCTATTACAACAAGCCCACCCAGGACGGCCTCCGGGCCCACTTCGCGGCCGTGGCGCGGGCCGCGCCCCTCCCCATAATCCTTTACAATATCCCTGGGCGCTGCGGGGTGGAGATTCTGCCCGAGACAATCTTAAGCCTTTCCAAGATCCCCGAGATCGTCGGGGTCAAGGAGGCCACCGGGGACCTGAACAAGATGATCCGGACCATCGAGCTTTGCGGCCCGGATTTTTTGGTGACCAGCGGGGACGACGGCCTCACGCTGCCCCTTCTGGCCGTGGGGGGCGGTGGGGTCATCTCCGTCGCCGCCAATATTATCCCTGGGCCCATGGTCGAAATGTGGGACCTTTTCGAGGCGGGGGATCTCGCGGGGTCCCGGCGCCTTTTCTTCAAGCTGCTGCCCTTTTTCAAAGCCCTTTTCCTGGAGACCAACCCTATCCCCATCAAGTTCGTCATGTCGCTGGCGGGACGGATGTCGGCGGAGATGCGCCTTCCCATGCTGGAGCCTTCCGGGCCGGTCCAGGAGCGGCTGCGGGCCTTGGCGCTAGAATGGAAGATCGCGAATGCCCGAGCCAATTAAAATTCTCGTCAACGGAGCCGGCGGCCGCATGGGCCAACGGCTGGTCCAGCTGGTTTACGAAAACCCCGCCCTCTCCCTGGCGGGCGCCCTGGAGCGGGCGGATTCCCCCCATCTGGGGAAGGACGCCGGGGTCGCGGCCGGGATTGGGCCCGTGGGAGTGACCATCGGGGGCAGTTTTCCCTTCGCCGCCAAGGACGCGCGGGTTATGGTGGATTTTTCCTCCCCCGAGGGGGTGAGCGCCTCCGTCCCCCAGGCCGCCCAGGCGGGCATCGCCGCGGTGATTGGGGTCACGGCCCTCGGGCCGGAGATCCTCGCGAAGATTCGCGAGGCGGCGGCGATGATCCCCATTCTCCACGCCCCGAACATGAGCTTTGGGGTGAACCTTCTCTATCGCCTCGTCGCCGAGGCCTCCCGCGTCTTGGGGCCGGACTACGACGCGGAAATCATTGAGATCCACCATAACCGCAAAAAGGACGCGCCCAGCGGGACGGCCCTCAAACTTCTGGAAATATTGGCGGACTCCCGGGACTTGGATCCGGAAACCGCCAAGAGGTTCGGTCGTTCCGGGACCCCCGGGGCTCGGACCCGGGGTGAAATCGGGGTCCACGCCGTGCGCGGCGGGGACGCCGTGGGGGAGCATACGGTGCTTTTCGCCGGGCCCGGGGAGGTTCTGGAGATCAGCCACCACGCCCAGAGCCGGGACGCCTTCGCGACCGGGGCCATCGTGGGCGCCACCTGGATCGCCGGCAAAAAACCGGGTCTCTACTCCTTCGCCGAAGTCTTGGGGTTCGCGAAAGGGTCTTGAGGCTTTTCCCATGGCGGATATTTAAGGAGGAACGTCCCATGCGGGAATATTTCCGCGCGCGCGCGCGGCGCGTCCTTTCTTTAGGGGTTCTTTGTCTCTTGGCGGCGTTCGCGCTTGGCGGCTGCGTCCTGACTATGCCCCAGGAGCTTATCCACGGGCGTAACCTTCCCGACGGGACCATTCCCAATATCTCGGGAGACTGGCGCGATGACCAAAACGCCGACGTTAAGATCAGCCGGGGCGAATTCAACAACGTCTTTCTCGCGGTCGCCCAGAGCCAGCGGGACAGCGCCCTGAAGGTTACTTTGGAAAGGATCGACGGCGATCTCTACGTCGTCCAGGTGGATCCCGAAGGCGGCCAGGGGGTCTTTTTGGCGGTGGGCCAACTGACGGCCAACGAGATTAGGGTCTTCACCTTCCCCGACCGGCTTCCGGAACTGCAGAAAATGGCCGCGGCCAATGGGATAACCATCTCGGACGCGGGGCTCATCGTAAAATACTCCTCCGCCGAGGGCGTGGCCAATTTTTTGCGGGCCCTGTCCCAATTGAGCGGCCACGAGGATTTGGTTTTGCGGAAAAAGTAGCTTTCCCGACTAACACGCGCGCCAGTAGCTCAATCGGATAGAGCAACAGCCTTCTAAGCTGAAGGTTGAAGGTTCAAGTCCTTCCTGGCGCGCCATTGTCATTTGAGTAAAAGCCGGAAAATCCCGCGTCGCGTCGCGGATTGTCCTTGATAATGAAAATAAAATTTTGGAGGCGCGGTATGTCGGCGAGTATGAAAACGCGAAC
The DNA here is from genome assembly GCA_031265205.1 of Deltaproteobacteria bacterium. Lineage (GTDB taxonomy): Bacteria > Desulfobacterota > Desulfarculia > Adiutricales > Adiutricaceae > JAISCZ01. The sequence goes on along the minus strand of JAISCZ010000065.1, from coordinate 10,704 downwards.
TATCGGCGATTCAGTTAAGATATCTTTTTCTCTAAAAGTGCCCGTCTCTGAGTCGAAGTTGATGGCCGAAACCTTGAAAGGCCTACTGACTTTATTGGGTCATAAAGTACGGCCGATCAATGATGAAGGAGATGAACTTTATACGCGCGCGGAAGTGTTTCCCGACATCCGTCCCGGGGATATGCTCAAGGGACTTCGACTTCGTGAGGGCATTACCCAAAAGCAAATGGCGGACAAGTTGGAAATTAAGCGACGCCATATTTCCGAAATGGAAAAAGGCGTTCGCCCCATCACCTTGGAAATGGCCAAACGTATCGGTAAAACCTTCAACGCCGTGCACAAGGTCTTTCTGTTAAGGGAAGATGAGGACGGTCTCTGACGAAGGAGGCGAAAATTACGCGTCAGCGGAAGCGCTTCCCGATTCCCATCCCGGGGTTAGGGTTCGGGGACTTCGAGTTCGTGGGGATTTTACCCAGAAACAAGTGACGGAAATGTTGAAAATCAAGGAACGCCATATTTGATCCAATCACGAAAAGTTCTTCGCGAAGTTCGGCTCATGTTTTCTGAAATCATCTAGATGATTTTTGGCGAGATAGCCGATATAAAAAAAGCCGTGACCGGTTATCTAGATTTAGCGCCATTCCCAAAGCCGGGGCGCCGCTCAGGCCCAAAGGGGCGGGCCCTTCCAGGGCGGAGTTTCCATGGGACTCCGAAAACCTTTTTAAGAAAGCGCGCGGAGGATATTCTGGGCGAATTCCCGAGCCGCGGCGAGATCGGCTTCGTTGGGACGCTTGGCGGCCTTTTGAGCGTCCGCGCGATCAGTTAGGGGTCCACCTTGCCTTGGCGGCGGGAATGGCCTAAAACCGCGTTGCCGTTATCCTCAAGAATTTTGATGGCGATGTCGGCCGCGCGTCCGGCGCTCGCGCCGTCGGGGTAGTCGCCAAGGGTGAAAAAGAAGGCGGTTTTCTTGTCTTTGGCTCGCGCGAAAAAGGCTAAGGTTTCCTGGTCGGCCCGGCCTTGTCGACCCTGAAGTCCACGGCGACGAGGGCAAAGCCCTCGGGCGCGAGGGCGCCGAACTCCGCCGCCATGGCTTCGGCGACTTTTTGGGTGTCGCCAGTAAGGCTCGAATAAGCATCTTTTCCACGGGCAAAGACTACTACGGAAAGGCCTATGTCCGATATGGCCCTTACACTGGTTCTTCGGTATTTGGGATATCAGTAAGGGGAGATGTGCCCATATGGTTTTCCGACAGGTTGGATTGAGAAGCAGCGGGGGCGTAGCGAAAAAAAGGGGGCAGGGCTGTCTTCTACTATCACGCTGGCTATCTTCCTCAAAGGCGGGAGATGACGAGGAAATGGGCTGATTACCTGGACTGCCTGGTTTGGGACTAGCCTCTTAGTTAAAACAATCAATATCTTGTGAGAATAGGTTTTTTTATTCGAAATATCATACTAAAGCGCGATACTCCAAAAAAAGTTCTTGACGCCGAACAAGATTGTGTGGAAAAATCGTATAGAATCGTCATAATTCTCTCGCAGAGACGTGGCGCTTTGAAACATGGTCGTGTTTTCTCTTCAACCGTAAGAAAATTTTTTGCTGTCTTTATGCCAATGTCGCCCCCCCGTTCATCAGCTCTACTACGGTGACAACCTGCAGGTTCTCCAGGAGTATATCCGCGATGAGTCTGTAGACCTCATCTATCTAGACCCGCCCTTTAACTCTAAGCGTCTGTATAACGTTTTTTTGGACGCTGAGGCCCAAGCGACCGCTTTTGACGATACTTGGACTTGGAACGAGGAAACCGAGGCGGATTTAAACTGGGCAACGCGGAAAGGGCCCCCGGCCTTAGTTACTCTTTTATGCGCTTACCGCGAAGTAATTGATTCAAGCTCAGCCGCTTATTTAGTAATGATGGCTGCTAGGTTACTGGAGCTTAGGCGAGTTCTTAAGCCCACAGGGTCAATCTACCTCCATTGTGACCCAACAGCTTCTTGTCAACTTCGAGAAGTAATGAACGTCATATTTGGGAAAGAAAATTTTCAGAATGAAATTATATGGAAGAGGACTTCAGCCCATAATGACGCGAAAAAATGGGGCCCAGTTCACGATACAATCCTATATTATGTAAAATCTAAAAATTTCACATGGAATCAACAATACACCAAGTATGATCAAAAATATATTGACCAAAATTATCGGTATAAAGATAATGAGGGCAGGCTTTTTCGCATGGGTGACCTTACCGCTAGCGGATTATCTGGCGGTGGTTATGAGTACGACTGGAAAGGGCATACCAAAATATGGCGATATCCTTTAGACGGGATGCGCGAACTTGAGAACGAAGGTCGTTTAGTTTATTCCTCGACAGGGTTGGCCAATTATAAAAGGTATCTAGATGAAATGTCAGGGGTGCCTATTTCCGATGTTATTACGGATATATCGCCTATCGGTTCACAAGCCGCGGAACGTCTCGGCTATCCCACACAGAAACCTATCGCGCTTTTGGAACGGATAATTTCCGCCAGCTCTCAACCGGGAGATTTGATCCTGGATCCCTTTTGCGGGTGCGGGACCGCGATTCAGGCCGCTGAAAAATTAGAGCGTCAATGGATTGGTATTGACGTTACGCGCCTTGCTATATCTCTAATTGAGCGCCGTTTGGCGGAAGGTTTTAGACACGTTGACCTTAAATGGGAAGTTATTGGCGTCCCGAAAGACATTAACGCCGCTCGAGATCTTGCCCTTCGCGATAAGTGCCAATTCCAATTTTGGGCGTGTTCATTAGTTCAGGCGTGGCCTTACGACAGAAAAATAAAAAAAGGCGCTGACAAAGGCATTGATGGAGTTAAATTCTTTTATGACGACAACGCTAAACCTAAAAAAATTATTATTTCCGTCAAAGGAGGCGATAACGTAAATCCAGGCATGGTCCGCGATCTTCATGGCGTTATTGAACGGGAAAAGGCGGCATTGGGCCTCTTTATAACTCTCGCGAAGCCCACGCGGCCCATGAAAGAGGCGGCCATGAGCGCTGGTTTTTATGAAATATCCACCAACAATTCTTATAGAGACACGCCTATTCCTCGGATCCAACTTGTTCGAGTGGAGGATTTATTGCGGGGGCGTGGGCCGAAACTCCCACCAGACTACGCTAGCGGCCGAGGAACCTTCAGACATAATCGCGCCGTTGGCGAAGCGACGGAAAAAAATCCTATTTTTTAACCTTTGTCCAGAGCGACCACTGAGCAACCTCCCCAGGCGCTATACCACGTAACCCTAAAAATGGTTATTTCATGGTAACCAGTGAGCAAGTTCTAAAAAAATTTAAAAATACTATTTTTAGGGCGCTTTACCCCGTGCTATCACCATTTTAGGTTGATGTTTGGCGTGAATTGCCCATTTTTTCGTTGAAACTTGGCGTGAAAAAGCCCGGGGCCAGGCCACGGCGCCTAGAACTTCGCGTAAATGATTCCTGGTCAGGATATCGGGCATGGCTCATTGCCCAGTTGGCTTGACAGTTTCGCGGAGTATCGCTATTTTTAAAATGGGGACTTTCCTCTTCCGCGATAAGTTGGCGAGACCTCGGGGGCGCCTCCCTGGCCGCGCGCTTTTCCCGCGAGAGGTCCCCGTTATCTCCCCGCTGGGCCTGTGGGGGGCTCTTTTTTTCTCGCGGAGCGATGGGCGGGTATTTTTTCGGCGCGCGGACGCGCGGAAAAATTGGCGAGCATGACGAAATTTTTAAACGCGACAGCGGCTCTCCTCGCGCTCTTCCTCGCCGGGGAAGCGGCCGCGGGCGCCGGCGACAACGCCGCCTTCGAGGCGATGGTAGCCGGCAATCCCATTTTAAAATCCGCCTACGCGCCCTTGCGCGAGGCCTGGGCTGACGCGCCCGCCTCGGTAAAATTGGATCTTAAACTGGACTATCAGGCTTGGCTGTTTGACAATATTTTCGCGGAAGCCGAATATTTAAGAAATTTAGGGTTCAATCGCGAAGAGTCTTACGTTTTCGCGTCCCTAATCACTTATAATAGTTTCTTGGAGCGGCTTCCCCCCTCTTTGGCCTCCCAGTTCGAGCCTCTCGACCCGGATCTCTTTTTGGCCGCCCTGGGCCACGGCGAGCTCGCCGCCGCCCAGGGCGCGGAGCCCCTCCAAGCCGCCCAGGCCCGCGCCCAACTCCCTATCCCTTCCCCGTCGCGGGACGCGCCTTGGGGCGAGCGCGATCCGGAGCTGGAGCGGAAGCGTAAACTCTTTCCCTTTCTCGCCTCTTTTTCGGCCGCGGATGACGCGAGGCTCCTCTGGGCGCTCTTCGTTATCTCGATTACCGTTCTTTATACCATGCTGCGCCTCGATTCTAACCTTACCAAACCGCCAAGCGAGGAAGACAAAGCGTGAATTTTGACTGGCTCTTTTTCCCCTCTAGCTTACCCGGAGAGCCGCGCGCCCCGAGGGATATTTCTCCGGCCGCGCGCTCGTCGCGGCGCTTCGGCGCCCGGGCCGCCATTGGGGCCAAATTTGGGCGAGCCCGCGCGCTCGCCGCGGCGCTTGTTTTCGCGGCGGCCTTTTGGGGCGCGGCTTGGGGAGGCGACGCGGCCCAGGGCCAGGAGCCGCGGGCGCTAGGAATCGACTCCAGCCGCTGGCCAGAGGTCCAAATAGAGGTCGCGTGGCCCGAGGAAGGCGATGTCGCCTCTATGTATTCCTTGCGTCTGGAGGGCTCGGCCGCCCCCTTGGCGCCCACGGCCTTCGCCGCGGCGCCCGGGCGGGGCGCGGGCCCTTTTTTTACCCTTTTCGCCGTCGACACCAGTCGGAGCCTCAATCCCGCCACCCTTTTGGCCATTAAGGACTCTTTGCGCTATTACGCCGCCGAGGCCGATTTTGACGCGGAACTGGCCCTCGTGAGCTTTAACGACAGCGTCCAGTTGCTCACGAGCTTTACCTCCGATCGGGAAAGGTTCGTGAAATCCATTGACGGCTTGGCGTTAAACGGCAAAATCACCGAACTCTATAAATCCATGCTCTTCGCCCTGGAGCTTTTGAAGAACTTTTCCGGCTTCAAGCTTTTGGTGGTCTTTTCCGACGGCAAGGACGAGGGGACGGAAGTGAGCGCCCTGGCGACGCTCAAACTGGCCTCCGACCGCGGAATCGAAATCGCCGCCATTGGCCTGGAGACCAACAATCCCGCGGACGCCTCTTATCGGGCGGTCCTGGAAAAGTTCGCCGTCGAAACGGGCGGCCTCTACCGTCTCGCGAACAATGGCGAAGACGTCAAGATAGCCGTTTTCGACATTTTAAAGGCCCAGAAAGAGAAAATCGCCCAGGGCCGCTCCTATTCCATGACCTTTACGGTTGACCCCGCTTTCGCCGTCGCCGCCAGTCCCGTCGCCGCCACGCTGACCCGGGCGGCGAGTGGCGACGCGAAGAGCGTGGCCGTAGCCATCGTGGTTCCTCCGGCCATTTTGGCGAAAAGGGGAGACGGGGCCTCGCCCGAATCCGGGGAAGGCGTGGCGCCAGACTCTTTCGCGGGCTTTTGGGAGCCGATTTTAAACGAGCCCCTTTACCTGACGCTCTTTGTTTTAGCGGCGGTTCTTCTACTCTGCCTCCCGCTGTTCTTCTTTGTCCGCAAAAGAAAGGGCGCGGGGTCCAAGCCCGGCGCGGGAAAACCTTCCGCGAAGCCCGGGGGCGGCCTCAGCCCCTTTGTCTTGAACTTTATCGACTTGGGCCTTAAAGAGAGTTTGCGGCTGGGGGTTCTGACTTTGGGGGCGAACCCCCAAAACGACGTCCGGGTGGACGTGATGACCGTCTCCGGGAGGCACGCGGAGCTGAAAGTGACTTCGACGGAGTGTCGGATTAAGGATCTTAACTCGACGAACGGCACGAAGGTGAACGGCGCCGCGCTCAGGTCTTCCCAAGTTTTAAAGGACGGCGACGCGCTGCTTTTCGGCACGGCCAAAGCGGTCTTTACGGTCAAAAAATAAAATAGGCGGTTTTTCCTAAAGGCCAAAGGTTTAAAAGGAGTTAATGAGTATGAATGGCGCGGCGTGTTGGAATTGCGGGCAAAAGGTTAACCCCGGCGACGCGAAATGCCCCCGATGCGGCTCAAGTCTCGTCCAGGCGAGCCAGGCCTCCGTCCGCTGCCCTAACGGGCATATCGTGGAAGACGGGAAGGCCTTCTGTCCCTGGTGCGGCGAAAGCGTGGGGCGTCCCACGTCGCCCGCGTCACCTCCGGCCTCTCCGTCCCCTCCGGTCTCCCCGGGCCCCGCTTCTTTGAGCGACGGGGGGAAAAAAGCGCCGGCGCCTACCCCGCGGGTTCCGCCGCCCGTCCCCGCCGGGAGTTCGGAATCGCGTCGGACCGTTATCATCCCCCAGGATGGCGGCGGGAAAACGGTGATAGCCGGCCAACCCATCGCCGCGTCCCGGGAAGGCTCCGAAAGCCCGGAAGGCTCGGCCGTGGTGGGTTTTTTGGTAAGCTATACCCTCAATCCCAACGGGGCTATTTTTCAGCTGCGCCAGGGCCGCCAAAGTATCGGCAAAGGCTTGGACGCGCGCATCAGGGTCCAGGATCAGCTTCTCTCCGACGAGCACGCCATTCTTCTGTACCGCAACGAAAAGTTTATTTTCGAGGACCGCCTTTCCTCCAATGGGACCACGATTAACGGCCTTGAGGCCATTGGGCAGCTCATCGTCAAGCACGGGGATTGCCTGAAGATGGGTAGCCACGCCTATATTTTGGTAACCATTCCCCGCGACATGGCCTGAGTCGGAAGGGCGCGCTGGCGCGCCCGCGCGGGTTAATTTCGCGCGCGTTCCGGCGGCCAAAGGGCGACGCGATTCCGCGCGTGGGGGATCGTCGCTGGGCGTTTCCGAGGCGAGCGACGCGAACGTTTATAGAGAAATAGTCGGGGAGGAAAGAAAATGGGGAACCTTATCCGCCATAACCGCGGAGCGAAAGCCAGCTCCGGCGACATTATTTGTTCAGACCGCGGGGCGCCGCTTATTGGCGCGCCTCCAGCTACTGTCCGCTGTTCTCGTGGGCATCCCGTGGAAGAAGGGAAAACCCAATGTTCTTGGTGCGGTGAAGAGCTACCCCGTCCCACGCGAGCCGTCCCCTCCGCGAGCGCCCCGCGTACGCTTTTTGGGCCGCCGGGCGGGGTCTCCGCGGCGGAGCGCGCTTCTCAGCGTCCCTTGGAAGGAGCGGGAGACAAAGGCCGCGACACCGTCGTCGTCCCCACCGCGAGCGTCCCGAATACGCTACCCGGGCCGCCAGGCGGGGCCTTTCCGGCGGGGCGCGCTCCCAAGCTTTCCCAGCCAGGAGCGCGTGGCGGCGCCGGCGGCGCGCCCGGGAGCGCGCCCTTAACTCCTTCTGGCGAGGGGACGCCTATCGCCCCTCTCGGCGGCGGAAACCTTCAAGATCTTTATCTGGCGGGATTTTTGGTGAGCTATACCCTGGATCCAAAGGGGGCCTTTCTTCCGCTCTATGAGGGCCTACGGAATACCGTCGGCATCCCCGCCGCGTGGAGCGCGACCGCGGATCAGTTCCTTTCCCCGAAGCCCGCCGTTATTTCATGCCATCAAGGCGAGTTCGTTTTAGAGGATCGTCTCTCCAACCACGGAATCCACGTTAACGGGCCCGAGGCCATTGGGGCGATTCGCTTGGAAAACGGGAACGAGATAAGGTTGGGCGGGCACGTCTTCATTTTAGTGGCTATCCCGCGCGGTTAAGCCCACCGTCCAGTTTGAGCCATAAGGATCGACCCATGGATCTAAATCCGCTAAACTCGGAAAACCCCTATCGCTTAGAAGTGGCGCAGGCCACCCATCCGGGTCTCCAGCGGGAGAACAACGAGGACTCTTTCGGTTGGTTTACGACCGCCAGAGGAGAACTCTTCCTGGTGGCCGACGGCATGGGAGGACACGTCGGAGGGGCGATCGCCGGCAAGATAGCGGTGTCCGCCTTCGCCAAACACGCGGCGGAGCGCCTTGGCGACGGCGCCGCGATTGAGGAGGCCCTCAAAGAGGCTCTCTTCGTGGCGGACAAAGAGATCCTGGACCGCGCCGGGGAGGATCCCTCTTTAAACGGCATGGGCTCCACCATCGTGGCTTTCCTCTTGGCTGGCGCCAAGGCCTATTTTATCCACGCCGGGGACAGCCGGATTTACCGTTTCTCGCGCGGCGATTTAGCGCAGCTCACCCATGACCATTCCCTCGTTCAATTTCTCGTGGATTCCGCGCAAATGTCCCAGGAAGACGCCGATGAGTCCAGCGAAAGAAATATCATCACCCAATCCCTGGGCGGCAACGTCAGCGAGGGCATGGCGCGGGTTACGGCCATTGACTGCCAGGTGGGAGACGAATTTCTCTTATGCTCCGACGGGCTGACCGAAGGAGTCCCGAACGCGCGGATCTTCCAGGCGATGTCCTCGGGCCAGGAGATCCAGCAAAAGGCCCAAACCCTAATCCAATTGGCCTTGGACGCCGGCGGCCGCGATAACGTCACCGTTCAACTGGTGTCCCTCGCGAGCCCCCAGAGCGAGGAGAGAGCGGAGACGGCCTCCGAGATCCCCAGAGAGACCCTCATCGTTTCTCCTCTTCCCCCGCTCGCGCCCCGGAGGACTTCCCCCAGGCCCTTGGAGACGGACAAGATACCCGCCTCCAAGGGGATTCTGCTGGTGATCTTGGCCTTTATCCTCGGGGTCGTGGTCGGGGGCGGGGGAGTTTTGAGCTATCAGCGCTTTTTTTCCCCGGAAAATCAGGACCCCGGCGCGGCGCGAGAATCTAACCCAGTAACCCCCAGTGGCGCTCACTCTCCTTCCGCTTCCGCGCCGGCGCCCGCTCCCGCGCGTTCCCCTGACGGCGGCGCTCCTGGCCCGGAAGGCCAGGGGCCCGAGGCGCGCGACGTGGGAGACTTTAGAGAGGGGAACGGGGAATCTTCCTTTTCCACGGAGTCCCCGGAGAGCGACCCTAGCGGCGCGTCCTCGCCGGAAGCGGCGGGCGAGGGCCCCGACGGCGGTGAGCCCAGCGCCCCGGGGGAGGACGACCTGAATTAAGCGTGAAAGAGGAAACGTCAAAGTGAGCGACGGCGACATCTATCTCCCGATCGGGCATTACGTCAAAGACTATCAGATTATCGCCGTTTTAGGCTCCGGGGGCTTTGGGGTTACCTATAAAGCCGAGGACTCCCGCAACGGCGACATTGTCGCCGTCAAAGAGTATATCCCCGGCCATTGCGCCATGAGGCTCGCCAATTTAAACGTGGGGCCCCGCGAGCGCTCGATGGCCGAAACTTTCGCCAAAGGGGTGGACTCTTTCCTGCAGGAGGCCCAGACGTTGGCTCAATTTACCCATCCCAATATCGTTCCCATCAAAAGGTACTTCACCCTGCCGAGCAGCACGGCCTATTTTGTCATGCCTTTTTTTGAGGGGAAAACCCTGGCGGAATTGGTCAGGGAAAGCCCGGGAGGAAGGCAGAACGAGGTGGAAATCAGGATATGGCTCGAGGAGCTGATGAAGGGGCTCAAGGAGATCCACGCCAAGGGGGTCCTCCACCGGGACATTAAGCCGGAAAACATTTTCGTTAAAAGTCACGGCGACCCCATGCTCATTGATTTTGGATCCGCGCGCAACGCTTTGGCCCTCTACAGCCGCACCGTGAGTTCCGTCTTGACCCCGGGTTACGCCCCTCCGGAACAGTATTCGTCAGTGGCCAATATTCAGGGGCCATGGACGGATATTTACGCCGTCGGCGCGGTTATCTATTTCTGTCTCACGGGAATACAGCCCATTGACTCGCTGCAGAGACAGGTCGAAATAATGAATGGGGATCCTGACCCCATGGCGGAAAATTTAAAAAATATTAATTTGGGAGTGACCGACAATCTCCAAAAAGTCATGGAGAAAGCGCTGATTTTGCCCAGAAAAGACCGCATTCAAAGCGTTTATGAATTAAAAAGTAAATTAGACAAAACGGATGGTAGAAAAAATGATACTACCCCAGAGCCAACCCCACCCGTGGGAACGGATGGGGTAAAGAAAAAACATTTTACGGGATTTTTGGCGGTAGTGTGTTTAATCTTAGTCGCCAGGATCATTGTGTCTGTCGCGATGGCGGCGGATTTTTTATCCGGAAATAACGACGCTCCGTCCGTTTTGGATAGAACGACGGACCTCAGCCGTTCCTCTTATTATGTCTATTATTTATGCTCTTTAATTTTGGAAGCTATCGGGTTATCGTTATTTTTGGCTAAACGCCGTCTGTCCATTCTCTTTTATGACATGGTTTTTGTTTTACATGCCGCCTTTTTCACTTATATCTTTTTCGCGACGGCTTTCCCGTATTTCCCGGATCTTATCTATTTGATGAAAATTAATTTTAGCGTATCTTTAATATACCTGGCGATTCAAATATACTTGCATAAATCCAAAAACGTTTTTGACACTTTGAGATAGTTAGATTCCGGGTATCTTGGTTATGAGGCCGTGGAAATGACAGATTGGGCATTATGGGAACGCGGGATAGTCGATCTGACGCCGCTCGGAACTTTAAAACCATTTCCACGCCGTTTTCAGCCATGTCTAACTTATAAGCAAGGAGGGGTGTCCCAAAAAAAAGGTAGACAAGTTCAAATTAAGGTGGTAAGGTTCCTCAGTGGTTAAGTCGGAGGAGCTGTCAGTTGGAGAGAATAAGCTTAAAAGACTTCCGAGGCTCGCTTA
>JAISCZ010000064.1 GCA_031265205.1 Deltaproteobacteria bacterium | reverse complement strand
CCCTCTCGGATACCGCCGCGCCGATTTTTTTCCGGTGGTCTAAATTTAAAAAATAAATCACTCACGGGGGGGGGGGCGCCCGCGCGCGACGCGATAAAGCGAAAGGCGCCGCGCGCGCCGCCGCGGGACTTCAAAAACCTTCCGCCGTCATGGCCACCCGGAACCCTAAATCAAAGCGCCGACCGTCCGGAGAGAGCCCTTCCCGGCGCGCCGACCTACAGCTGGAGGCCTCCTCGCCCCACGCGCAACCGCGGATTGACCGGGCCGCGCCCGCGGGGGGACCGGCCGGGTCCGCGGCGGGCCCGCTCTCGTAATAGTTTTCCCCGAACCAATCCCGCGCCCATTCCAAGACATTGCCGTAAATATCAAACAGTCCCCAGGGATTGGCCTCTTTGCCGCCCACCGGGCGCGTTGAGCCCCTGTCGTAAGACTCCCCCTGCCACGCGTACGCGGAAAGCGCGCGGCTGTCGTCGCCGAAAAAATACGCCGTCTCGGTCCCGGCGCGCGCCGAGTACTCCCACTCGGCTTCCGTCGGCAAGCGGTAACGGCTCGTTCCTTCCCGCCGGTTCAGCTTCTCCAAAAAGGCTTGGGCGTCGCCCCAGGAAACCGAGTCCACCGGGTTGTCCCGACCCTTAAAACGGCTGGGATTGTCTCCCATGACGGCGACCCATTGCCCCTGCGTGACCTCGTGTTTCCCCAAATAAAAAGGCTTGGAGACAGTCACTTGGCGCCGGGGCGTTTCGCTTTTAGCGCCGTCCTCAAAGTTAAGATCCGCGCCCATGTGAAAAGATCCCGCCGGCATCAGAACGAACTCCATGCCGACTCCGTTGACCATCTCGACGGCGTAAGCCTCAAGGCTCCAAAATAATAGCGCGACAGCGACCGCGACCGCGCGTCGCGGAAAACGCGAATATCTCGGCGCGCGGCGCTCCGCTAGAGCTTGGGGGAGGCGCGAAAGCGCCGGAACGCTTAAACGGGCGTTCTTCTTTCTAGGGCGATAAACCATCGCGCGCCTTCCCACGCCTTCCGCTTTCCGCGCGGACGCGCGTCCGGCCGCGCGCGTAAGCCAATTAACCGCGCCTCTCGCGCGCTTTCTATCTCCCCGCCTCAAAAGCCACGCGAAAGCCGAGACGGTCGCCCCGGTAGTCGGGCGAGGACCAACGCCGGACCGCGGAACGGCAGTAAAGGGCGACGTTGGGCCAAGCGCAGCCGCGGATTGACCGAGCCGAGCCAGTGGCGGGGCCGGTGGGGTCCGTGGCGGGCCCGCTCGCGTAATAGTCTTCCCCGAACCAATCCCACGCCCATTCCAGGACATTGCCGTAAATATCGAACAGTCCCCAGGGATTGGCGTTTTTTCCCCCCACCGGGCGCGTGGAGCCAATGTCGGAAGGCTCCCCATGCCACGCGTACGCGGAAAGAGCGCGGCTGTCGTCGCCAAAAAAATACGCCGTATCGGTCCCGGCGCGCGCCGAGTACTCCCACTCGGCTTCCGTCGGCAAGCGGTAACGGCCCTTTCTTTCCCTCTGGTTCAGCTTCTCCAGAAAGGCTTGGGCGTCGGCCCAGGAAACGGTGTCCACCGGATTGTCCCGACCCTTAAAACGGCTGGGATTGTCTCCCATGATGGCGACCCATTGCCCTTGCGTGACCTCGTGCTTCCCCAGATAAAAGGGCCTGGCGATGGTCACCTGGCGCCGGGGCGTCTCATGTTTCGCGCCGTCCTCAAAGTTAAGGTCCGCGCCCATGTGAAAAGCGCCCGGCGGAATCGGAACGAACTCCATGCCGACTCCGTTGACGATATCTTCGGCGGCCGCGAGGCCCCCAAGGCCTAACAGGGCCACGGCGCCTAAAAGGGAGAGAAAAAGGAAATTAAGGCGCTTCAAGTTTGCTTCGGACCTCCACTGGCGAAATTTTCGCGTAAAACCCGAAAGCGCGATTGTTTGGCCGCGGCGAGTTTGGATAAAAGCCAATTTTAATCGCGCGCGCGCCGCCCGTCAATAATAAATTAAAAGGCGGTCGGCGCGTTCGCGCGCCGACCGCGCGCCCTCCCTCGCGGGGCGAGCCTCAATTTAACCCTTGACGCTTGGGGCGGCGCCACTGGCCTTTTCCGCGCCGCGACCCCAAGCGCCCCGCCGAATTCCCCCTCCCCCAAAACGGGCGAGGCCCGGATCCGTCGCCGACGGATCCGGGCCTCGCCGTGAGAGCGCCCTTTGAGGATAAGCCCCGCGCGGGCCTTGGGGCTTTCCCTAAAGAGATTTAAAGGGTGAAGGTCACGTAGATATTGGCTTCCCCGCGACGGATAAAGAAGACGAAAGGCTCGTCCTTCTTATGCTGAGCGAGGACCCTCCGGTAGTCGCGAATCGTGTTCACCTTCTCGCGGTCAACCTCCAAAATGATGTCCTTGGAGCTGATGCCCGCTTGTCCGGCGGGGCTGTCCGGGGCCACGCTCTCGACCAAGAGGCCCACGGGGTCCACGCCCAAGGAACGGGCGGCGTCCGGGGTGAGCTCGCGCACCGCGATCCCCAAATCCGTGGGACCCGCGCCCGTTTGCGCGGAACCGTCGTCGCTTTCGGGGAAGAGGCCGATGGTGACCTGTAAGGTCACTTCCTTGCCCTCGCGCCAGACCACCACGTCGCAGACTTTGCCGACCGGGGTGTCGGCCACGTTCGCCGAGAGTTCCTGGTACTGCTTGATGGGTTTGCCGTCAAAGACCAAAACCACGTCGCCGTGCAGCATGCCGGCCTTCTCGGCGGGAGTCCCCGCCTGGATAGTGCCCACCAAAGCGCCCCGTGGCTCGTCCAGGCCGAAGACCTTGGCGAGTTCAGGGGTGACTTCCTGGATATACACGCCCAACCAGCCGCGATCGACCCTGCCGAAGTTCCGGAGCTTATCCACGATCTTGGTGGCCATGCTGGAAGGAATGGCGAAACCGATGCCGTTCCCGCCGGCCACGATCATGGAGTTGATGCCCACCACCTCGCCCGCGAGGTTCAGGAGGGGGCCTCCGGAGTTGCCGGGGTTGATGGAAGCGTCGGTTTGGAGAAAATCGTCATAGGGCCCGGCCCCGATGGCCCGGCCCCGGGCCGAGAGAATGCCCGCGGTCACGGTGTGTTCCAGGCCGTAGGGATTCCCGATGGCGACCAGCCAATCGCCGATTTCCACTTTGTCGGAGTCCCCGAAGCTGATGAAGGGGTAGACCCCTTCCCGGGTGAGCTTTAAGAGGGCGATATCGGTTTTGGGATCCTTGCCGATAACTTCGGCGGGAATCTCCTGCCCGTCGTCCAGCTTGACCTTGATGTCGTCCGCGCCGTCCACCACGTGGTTGTTGGTGATGATGTAGCCCTCGGCGTCAAAGATGAACCCGGAGCCCAGGGCCCGCTCCTTGAATTCCCGGGGCTGTTGGCCCTGGAAGCCGAAGAAATTGTTGAAGAACTCCTCCTCGGGGCTTTCGAAGCCGTCGGGGGACCCAAAGAAGCGCCCGCGCGGGGAACTCCAGGGGCCGCCCCTAAATTTAACCGTCTTCACGGTAAAGATGTTAACCACCGCGGGTTTGACCTTCTTGACCATGGGGGCCAAGGAAGGAAGGGGCGCGAGAACTTTGGAGCCGTCGGCCACCGGTCCCCCGGGCGCGAGGGCCGCGGGAGCGGCGGGAGCGGACGGCGCGAGAGTGGGCGCGGGAGGCGTGGGAGTGGGCGCGGGAGGCGCGGGAGGCGCGAGCTCTGGCTGGGGAGGAAGGGGATTCTGGGGCGAAGCGGCTTCGGGGGCTTGGGCCCAGGCCGCGAAAGCGCTTAAAAAGAAGACCAAAGCCAGAAACGCGCCAAAACGCGGGATTGAAGCCAGCTGGAGCTTCGGAATTTTCCTCATTAAAGGTTCCTTTCAAGGCCAAAAACGGCGGATTGCCGCCCTTTGCGAGGGCTCATTTCATTTTGGCGCTCTTTTAAAGGGATAAAAATTATAAACGAAAGGGGCGCGACGCGTCTCCTAAAACTACTTTCCCTGGCTGAGGCTCACGTATTTAAGGCGGAGGTCATATAAAAAGGCCTTTAAAATGGCTTCTTCCTCCACGCTGAGATTGCCCGCCGTCTTTTTTTCCAAAACGCCCAAAAGGTCGATATAGTGCTTGGCCTCCGGAAGATTGGGCTCGCGCCCGCTTTCTCCCTGAGGTCCGCGCTCTCCCATCAGCGTCAGGGCGGTGGAGGCGAGGCCGATAAAAATCGTCGTAATGGTGGCGGGAATGTTGGCGGCCCCTTTTTCGTAGCCTTCCGGGAGCTCGGGCTCCGGCGGGGCGGCCGTATCCGCCGCCTGGGGCTCTGGGGGCGCCTCTTTCTCCTCTTCCCTCTGGGGGTTCAAGGAGCCGTCCGCGGCGAAAGCGCGGCGATCGTTTACTTTGATGTCCGACATGCTTAAACTCCGAAACCTTAACTTGCTTCCCTTTTTTAAAAACGGGGCGCCCCGGGGAGGGGGACGCGCCGCCGCGCGTCGGAGGGGCTCCTCGCGCTCAATTTTACCCCAAAACGGAAGCGAAGTCCCTCGCCGCCTATTTTCTGACGTTGAAGCGAACTCCCCATTCGGCCCGAATGGCCTCCAGAGCGGCGCGCCCTTACATGGACCCGACAATCTGAAGGCGCAGGGTCTCCACGTCCGGGGGCTTGTCCCCGCTGTAGAAACGGACGATAAGGCAGCCCGCTTTCTTGAGGATATAGTCCCGGGCCTTGTCTTTGTTGGAAGGGACCTGGCTCTCGTCCACCACTTCCACCACCGCCCTGATATTGAGGCGCACGTCGCAGACGATAAAGCTCAAAGACGTGCCGCTCAGGACGTTGTCGGCTATTTTCTGGTGTTCCGGCTCCTGACCGGTGGCTTTGACCACGGCCTGGGCGCTCACCCGGGGAAAAATCAGGTACTGCTTCAAGGCGCCCCGCAAGAGCTTATAGTAGGTAATCTCCAAGGGAGTCATGAAGGTCCGCTTCTCGTAGGCGACCGCGAGGTCCTGGATGGTCACCGATTTTTTGAGGGTAGGCGCCGCCGCGCGCGGATTTTGGGGGAGTTGGGTCTGATCGATTTTAATGGGGGTGGCCATTTGGGTCTGTCCGGCGAAAACGGCGCCGCCGGGGCGGGCGCCAGCGGCTTTGGCGCCTGGCCGCGCGCCGGTCGGGGAAAGCCCGGGCGAATCCTGGGCCATGGCGGCGGGAGCGCTCTCGCGCGCCTTGGGGCCGCGGGGCGAGACGCCGGGATCTTCCTCGCCCTCGCCGTAATTGACCGCCTTTAAAGCCACCGCCTTAAAGCCCGGCCCGGGCTTGAGGGCCGTCGGCCCGGCCTCGGGAATGGGGTTGGCGACTAAGGGGAGCGCGGGCGGAGCGGGCTCGGCGCGGGTCGGGGCCTCGGGAGGCAGAATGGTCGGGAGGCTCGGCGACGCGTCCATTGACGTGGGGGGGGAGATGGGCGTGGGGGGCGGAGGGGGAAGGGTGGGCGGCGCGAGAGGGTTTGGCGGAGGCGCCGCGACGCGGGGCGTAAGGGCCTCCCGCTGGGGAAAATCCTGGCCGAAACTCGCGAGCGCCGCGTCGGGCTCCGGTTCCCGCGGGGGCGGCAAGCCTTTTTTGAGGGCCCTTTGGATCTCTTTTTGACGGCTCGCCTCGCGCGCGGCCTCTTTCGCCATTTCCTTGGCCTGGGCCTTGGCGGTTATTTTGGCGGCTTTTTCCGCGGCCTTGACGGCCAGGGCCTCTTCTTTGGCCCTCAGTTTGGCCGCTTTGGGGTCTTCTTTGGCTTGGGCCTTGCCGCCACTAGCCGACGCTCCGGATTCCAGGCGCGCTTTTTCCGCTTCCTGGGCCCGCCACTTGGCTTCCCTCTCTTCTTTGGCGGCCGCCTCGGCCAAGGCGGGATTGCCTCTTTCCCTTTTCTTCTTCGCGTGGAGGTAAAAAACCACGAGAACTAAAAGAACGGCGATCCCCAGGGCCACCTCGATATTTTTCACGAGTAATTGGATAATCTCCGTCATCTATGAACCTTTTCGCCAGGGTTATCCCCTCCCGCTTCCGTTAAAAAACGCGCCTTCCGCGAAACGGGCGCCGCTGTTCCAAGGAAAATAATTAAAGGGGAAAGGAGGGAAAAAGACCGTCCAAGAGAGGCGAGCGACACGATTGCTCCCCGTGGGGAGAAAAGCATAAAAACGCGTCTATTCTAGCATAGGAAAGAGTAAAAACCAAAAACCCGCGCGGCCCGCGGCGACGCTTTCCCGCTTCCCTAGCGGGGGCTCGCGACGCGTTTGCGGAGCCTTAAGGATTTGGGGGTCACCTCCAAAATCTCGTCCTCGCGCATATAGCTGATGGCGTCCTCCAGAGAGAACTTGCGGGGCGGGGTCAGCCTTAAGGCCTCGTCGGAGCCCGAGGCCCGGATGTTCGTGAGCTTTTTTTCCTTGCAGGGATTGACCCAAATATCCTCGGCGCGGGAATTCTCTCCGACGATAAGCCCGGGATAGACCGGGTCCCCGGGGGAGACGAAAATCTGACCCCGCGGCTGCAGATGGAAAAGGGCGTAGCCCACGGCCGCGCCTACCCTGTCGCTCACCAAGGCTCCGTTGCTCCGGCCCTTGATGGGTCCCTGGAAGGGAATGTAGCCGATATTAATGGAATTTAAGAGGCCCGAGCCCCGGGTGTCCGTCAGGAACTGCCCCCGGTAGCCGATGAGGCCCCGGGTGGGGGCCTTGATTTCCAAGCGCGCCCTTCCTTGGCCGTGGTTGACGAGTTTCACGACCTGGCCTTTGCGGGCCGTGAGCTTTTCCGTGACCACCCCGATGTATTCCTCCGGAATGTCGATGACGACGAGTTCCAAAGGCTCTTGGGGAGTGCCGTCCTCGGTTTTGACAATAATCCGGGGAGGCCCCAGGGAGAGCTCAAAACCCTCCCGGCGCATAGTCTCCACGAGAACGGCCAGCTGCAGTTCCCCCCGCGCGCCCACCTGCTGGGCTTCCGCGCCGCTCGGGGAAGGCTCGACCCGGATGGAAACGTTAAAAAGGGCCTCTTTTTCCAAACGGTCCTTAATTTGCCTGGAGGTTAAAAGGGAGCCTTCCCGACCCGCCAGGGGAGAGGCGTTGGCCCCGAACTCCATGGTGAGAGTCGGCTCGTCCACCACCACGGGGGGCAGGGCCTCCAAAACGTTCGGATCGGATATGGTGTCCCCGATAAAAGCCTCGGGAATCCCCGCCACCGCCAGAATGTCCCCGGCGCTGGCCTCGCGGGTCTCCACCCTTTTGAGCCCCTCGTGGGTATAGAGGATTTTGAGGGGAGCCTTCAGGGCGAACTCCCCTTTTTTGAGGAGGGCGACTTCGCCGCCCGCCCTTAGGGTTCCCCGCCGAAGCGGCCCGATGGCGACGCGGCCCACGTAGTCGGACCACTCCAGATTAGTCACCAAAAACTGCGCGGGTCCCCGGGGATCCCCCTGGGGCGCCGGAAAATAATCCACGATGGCCTGAAAGAGGCTTTGCAGCCCGTCGGCGACGTCGCCCGCCTTGGCCTTTTCCAGGTCCACCGTCGCCGTCCCGAGTTTGGCGTTGGCGTAAAAAAGCGGAAAATCCAACTGGGACTCGTCGGCGTCCAAGTCGATTAGAAGGTCGTAGATCTCGTCTAAGACCTCCAAAGGCCTCCGGTCCGGGCGATCTATTTTGTTGATGACGCAAATAATGGGAAGCTGGCGCTTCAAGGTCTTTTGGAGCACGAAACGGGTCTGGGGCAAAGGGCCTTCGGAGGCGTCCACCAAAAGGAGGGCCCCGTCCACCATGGTGAGGGTCCTTTCCACCTCTCCCCCGAAATCGGCGTGCCCGGGCGTGTCCACGATATTGATTTTAACGCCCCGGTAGAGAATGGAGGTGTTCTTCGCCATGATGGTAATGCCCTTTTCCCGCTCCAGGTCCATGCTGTCCATAATCCTCTCCCGGACCTGCTGATTTTCCCGAAAGAGGCCGCTCTGCCAGAGCATGGCGTCGACTAAGGTGGTCTTGCCGTGGTCCACGTGAGCGATAATGGCGATATTGCGAATAGGCGTCATGGAAAAAAACCTTCAAAAAAAACTCGCGCGGAACCCCGACAAGGGGCCCCGCGGGAAAAAAACGGCCCCTCAAAACGAAAAAAGCGGGAAACCCGCGCCATCCCCGCCTCCAGAGCGCCGCGTCCCGCGTTCGGATTGTTTTCCGCCGCTAAGGCTTTGGGCCCGAGCGCGCGCTTTGAGGAAAAAGCGCGCGCCGCCCTCCGCGCCTTCCCGCGCCCCAACCCCAAACCCTTGGGAGGGGCGGCTCGCCGCGCCCCGCGCCGCGCCCCAAGGCGCGGCGTCTGGCCCGCGGCGGAGCGTTAGAGCGCTATTTAATCATAAGATCCAAGATACGGGGAACGGCCAAGTGGGGGGTTCCCGCCTCGTTGACCGCCACCACGGGCTCGCCGTCCGCCGTGACGCCCACTTGCGTCAGGCAACCGCACTTCTTGCACCAGCGGTGCTCCAACTTCACGATGTCGCCGCTTTGAACGGGCTCCTCGGACACCACCATCCAAGAATGGGGCTTGGAGTCAATGCAAACGCTAATCTGGGGTTTCTGCATGGCCATGGATTAAATCCTTAAAATAACGTTAAAAAAAATAGCCCCACGAGGACAGAGGGGAAAAGCGAGCCGCGAAGGCCCCCACAAGCCGCGAGCCCCAAAGCTTTAAGCGCTTGGGGGCGAACTCTCCCTCCCTGTTTCCTTAACGGAAAAAAAGCGCGGATTCCTTAAAAGGCCCTTTTTCCCCAAAAAACGGCCCAAACGCGCCAAATCTTCGCTAAAAAGGCGGAAATCCGCGAGAAGCGCCATTATAGCATAAGGGGGAGAGACTAAACTATAGGAGGAAAAAAGAAATAAAAAGAGCGAAAAGCGCGTAATTGAGCCGAAACTGAAACTTTTAGCGAGAATTATATAGAGCTGTGGGAAACATTGACCTTCTAAATGGAGCGGAAAGAAAAGAAAACCAACATACTAAAGTTTAGCATATCTAAAATTAAAATCAAATTAGTTTTTCAGAGCCAAGTAAAAAGCTTTATAATAAAAATAATTCTAATTTAAACTAAAAATATTAATATATAATAAATAACGCTTAAAATATTAAAATTAATATATTATTAAATAATTACGCGTAATTATCAAACGCTTTTCATATAGTGAGGAGAGTCCTAGCCCCGAAGGGCCTGGAGCCGCCCAGATTTAATCGCCCCGTGGCCGTTCCGCCCCCTCTAAACGGATATATCGCCGCGCGGGACGGATCGCGGCCCTCCCAAGGCGCCTCAGCCATTACAACGCCCGAAGGGCGAGGCGGGTTTCCTCCCGCGAAGGCGCGTAAAGCGCGTTACGCGCGAGGCGCGCTCCAGCCGACGCGCTTCCCGCCCAACGGTCGGAGACTACGGTTTCGGGCGCGGGCTTTTTTTATCCGCCTTTTTCATGGGAGAGGCTTGGCTCGCCGCTTTCTTCCGCGGAGGAGCCTTGGTCTTTTTCGCGCGGTTCTGAATAGAATACTCAAAATTATCTGTATTGACTTCCGCGGTTAATCCCTTACGCCAATAGACACAAGCGCGAATGTCCCTTTCTTGCTCGTCCAGCGCCAATGTCTTGACGATATAATCGCTGAAAGGCCCTACGCAATTACCTTTGACTACCTGTCTCGTTCCTTCCGTAAGGGCCCGTCGCGCGTCGGAAGCGCTTTTGGCGGTCTTCATTTCGATAACGTAAATTAGGCCTCCATATGAAACCACCAAGTCTATTCGCCACCGGGTGGTATGCTTCTCTATCGTAACGCTAGCGCCAGCGCCCATTAAGAACGCCATTAATATGTTCTGGAAAAAAAATTCTCCCAGCTTATCGCGCGTCATCTTTACGTAGCTCATATAACTGACGTTAGCGAACATATTATTAAAAGCTTTTTCCAACTCCGGCGCGTTTCCTTTTCGCAAGCGGTCCCTTAAATCAGCCACCTCCGCCGCCAGGAGTTCTTTTTTAGAGCTATCATATAAGTTTTCCATAAATAGCAGATTCATGGTCGAGCGCGCTTCAAAGTTCGGATAATCCAAATAATAAGTTCCGTCGCCATTTTCTCGGAGCGTCAAGTATCCAGCTTGGTAGAGGTATAGGTCAGGAGAAACAATTTCGAGCGGCCCGGGAGCGCGGAAATAATTGATATCAAACGGAGTTTCATTGGTTCTATTAAAATCAATATTATTTTCCAAGATAAATTTCCTGACAAGAGCGTTGGACCCAGACTCCATCCAATAATTGAAAAAAACGCCGTCGCTTAAAAAATTTAAAATCGATTGGGGATTATACAGCCTGGATTTCCCGTCAAAGGAGAATCCGTAATAATAATCTTTAGCCTTTTTTAATAATTCTGGGACTTCAATTTTGAGCTTTCGCGCTATATCTTCAATAAACGGCGAAAAATTACTCTCTAGTTCTTCTTGGGTATATCCCATAAAAGTTCCGAATTGTGAAAGAAGGGTAATATCCCTTAAATTATTTAGGTTGGAAAATACCCCCATCCCCGAATACTTAGTGACGCCGGTAATATAAACGAATGACAGGTACTCGTTGGCGCCTTTAATCTGCGAATAGAATAACTCCAAAACCGTTCGCGTGTCAGCGAGAATTTTTTTTCTCGCGGTTAATTCTTCCTTCTTTACAAGCTTATCTTTCCTGGATTTTACGTCGTCATCGGTAAAATTGACTTTTTCCACGAGCTTGATGATGGGGGAATCGTATTCGTCAATCAAAAGAACGACGTTTAAAGGCTCAAGCTCATTTGCCGAATATTTTCGGCTAACGTCTCTTATCAAGTTACAAAAGGCGGTCGACGAATCCGCCCCGCGCAAATCGACGCCATGCCGTTCAGCGTTGTTCCGCAGAATATTTAAGATTTTTTCCTCTAAAATATCCAGCGAGCCTATCGTCGCCGCCAAGCTCATGTCCAGGCGAATAACCGGCCTTGACGCGACGCCTTCCTCTTTCATGGCCTTCGCGGCCGCCAATCCCCGGAAAAGCTCTTCTTTTCCAGAATAATAAGCGTCAAGGGTGGAGCACGTTAAAGACTTGCCAAAGCGCCGAGGCCTGGCGCAAAAAATTACCTTCCCCGTTTTGCGCAGCTCTGGAATAAAACCCGTCTTATCAACGTAAACGGCGTTATTTAGCCTTATTTCGTTGAAAGATTGCGTGCCAATTGAAAGACGCGGCAATTCGAGCGCCAAATTCTTCCTCCCGCGAGTTTTTTGGGGGTTCGCCAAAGACGATTAATTATAACGCCGCCCAAATAAAATACAATATTCATCGGGCTTTATGGCAAACGGGCGGGCGCCGTTCTTTCGCCCTTCGCCGATGACGCTTAAGCGAGGGGCCCTCCAGCGGGAGCTTCGCTCACTCTCCAGACTTTCCTCGCTTCCAAAGGCGCTCTCGCCAAGAACTAAAATGGCGACTAAATTATTATATAAATATAATCAATTTACTAAATACGTATTTTTTACGTTAAAATATATCTATTAACATATAAAATAATTTATAATACTCTCTTATAACAACGTAGCGCTAATAACAACGTAGCGCGAAATTCCCCTCTTCCGCGTGGTTTTTTTCGCCAACGCGCTTGTCCTCCCGCGAAAGGGGCTCGCTTGGGGCCGCGGGGCGAGCTTGAGACGCTTGAGTCTCAAGCCATTCCTGAGCCGCGCGCGGATATCGGCCCGCGAAACGCCCCCTTTGGGAAGGCGCCGGGACGCGCTCCCCCGCGAGAACGCCGCGCGCCTTAAGCCTTGGGAGAGGAGCTTTTTTGCCTCCCAGCCCTTTTTTGCGGTAAACTACCTACTTCTTAGCGGACGCCACCCTTAGCGCTTTTTCCCCGCGGTCCTAACTTTTTCAAGGGTATTTTCGGTTTTTTATGGGCTCTCCCGATTCCAACGCGCCACTCCATATTATCGGCGGGGGGCTGGCCGGCTGCGAAGCCGCCTGGCGGGCCGCCGCCCACCGCGTTCCCGCGATAATTTGGGAGATGAAACCCCTCAATTTTTCCCCCGCCCACCAAAACCCCGATTTGGCCGAACTCGTCTGCTCCAATTCCCTTAGATCCAGCGATCCCCAGAACGCCGTGGGGCTTTTGAAGGAGGAGCTGCGGAACCTTGGGTCCATCGTCATGGAAGCGGCCGACCTGACCCAAGTCCCCGCGGGCAAAGCCCTGGCCGTGGACCGGGAAAAATTCAGTCGCGAGATCACCCGCCGGATCGAAAGCTCCCCCTATCTGACCGTCAAAAGGAAGGAAAGCGCGGATTTGAGCCCGCCCGACGGCGCCGTCGCGGTCGTCGCCGCGGGGCCCTTGGCCTCCGCGCGGCTGACGGAGGAACTCCAAAAACTCACCGGGGCGGCGAATCTCTCCTTTTACGACGCCCTGGCCCCCATCGTGACCCGCGAGTCATTGGATCTCGACAGGCTCTTTTTAGCCAACCGCTACGGGGAGGGCGAGGGCGACTACCTGAACGCCCCTTTTGAAAAAGACGAATTTTTAAAATTTTACGAGGCCCTCCAGCGCGAGGACGCCTTAAGCCCCCGCCCCTTCGAGGACCCGCGCTTTTTCGAGGGCTGCCTCCCCATCGAGGTGATGGCCGCCCGGGGCCAGCGCGTTTTGACCTTCGGGCCCATGAAACCCGTGGGCCTGACCGATCCCCGCTCCGGTCGCAGGCCCTACGCCGTGGCCCAGCTGCGCCGCGAGAATCTCCAGGGCAGCCTCTGGAATATCGTGGGCTTCCAAACGAGGCTACCCCGGGGCGCCCAGGAAAGGGTCTTCCGCCTCATCCCGGGACTGGCGCGCGCGAGCTTCGCGCGTTACGGGGCTATCCACCGGAACACCTATTTGGAGGCCCCCCAAGTCTTAGACCCCTACCAGCGCCTGCTCGCGCGCCCCTCCGTCTTTATGGCGGGCCAGATCTCCGGGGTCGAGGGCTACGTGGAGTCCGCGGCCCAGGGCCTCGTCGCCGGGGAAAACGCCGCCCGGGCCGTCAAAGGCCTTCCCCTCGTAATCCCGCCCCGGGAGACGGCCCTGGGGGCCCTTTTGGGGCACCTTCTCCCCCGCAAAGGCCCCTTCTCCCCTTCTAACGTCAATTTCGGGCTTTTTCCCGCCCCTCCCCCGGAAACGCCCCGCGCCCAAGTCCACGCCTGGAGGGTCGCCGAGGCCAGGAGACGCCTGGGCCTTTTTCTCAAGGAGATTGACTATGTCTATCCCCGCTAAAAGACTCTCCCCGCTTGCCCTCGCGGCGCTCTCGCTTCTTCTCTTGGCGGGCTGCGGGGCGGGCGCCCTTCCAGAGCGCCTCCACGGGGCCTTTCGGGTGGGGGATATCGGCGGGAACGCGGGAGAAACCCTCGCGCGCGAGCTCGCGCGCCTCGCCTCCGGGTCGCGCCAAAGCCCCACGCTGACCGG
Source organism: Deltaproteobacteria bacterium (assembly GCA_031265205.1). Lineage (GTDB taxonomy): Bacteria > Desulfobacterota > Desulfarculia > Adiutricales > Adiutricaceae > JAISCZ01. The sequence goes on along the minus strand of JAISCZ010000064.1, from coordinate 54,092 downwards.
GAACGCCTCCTTCGCGCTCCAAAGCGATCTGGGCGACGAAACCGCGGTCACGCTGGAGGCGGGCGACGAAAAAGTCTATTACGAGCGCGACCCTTTAACCAACCAGGTCTGGCTCGCCCGGGGCCGCGACGAGCGCGAGATTCTCCGCGACTTCCCCCTCGTCAGAGCCCACGCGCGCCTCGTCTTCAATTACGAGCTAAGGGACCCCGCGACGGGAGGACTCCTGCGGTCCGGGAGCCTTAGCGTCGCCGCGGCCGCCGCCTTAGGCGGCTTCCTCGGGTCCAAAGCGGGACAGGCCCCGACGGCCGCGGCTCTTGACTCTTTAGAGGACGCGCTTTTAAAATCTCTTTCCCAAAAAGCGGCCAGCGACGCCACCGAAATCATCGGGCCCCTCTTCGGGGCCGACGCCCTCGCCCCGGCCTCCGATCCCGCGAGCCGCGAGGCTAAAGCCTTGGTCGGCCGGGGGGACTGGGAAGCGGCCAAAATCATCTGGGAGGGCCTGGTCGCCGCCAATCCCCTCTACGCCCCGGCCCAGCACAATTTGGGTCTCTACCACGAGGGCCAGGGCGATCTGCCCGAGGCCTGGCGCCTTTACCGCCTGGCCTTCCTCGCCGACCAAAGCGCCACGTACCGCGACTCCCTCGCCCGCGTCACGGAAGTTTTAAGGCGCGCGGGCGCCCTTCCGCGCTCCGGCCGCCCCACTCTCTAACCCCCTCCATTTGAAGGAGCCTTTACTTTGGAATCCAGCTTAAGCGCCGCCCCTTATATCGCCACTATTTCCGCCCAACTGAATCTGCGTCCCGCGCAAGTGGCCGCCTGCGCCAAACTCTTGGAAGACGAGGCGACCGTTCCCTTTATCGCGCGCTACCGTAAAGAAGCCACGGGCGGCCTGGACGAGGTCGCCATTGAGGGCGTGCGCGACAAGCTCGCGCTCCTCCGCGATCTCGCCGAGCGACGCCAAGCCATTTTGGGATCCCTGGAAAAGCGGGAACTTTTGAGCCCGGAACTCAAAGAGCGCCTGGAGGCGGCCCAGACCCTCCCCGAGCTGGAGGACGTCTATCTGCCCTTGAAGCCCAAGGCCCGGAGCCGGGCCATGGCCGCCAAAGAAAAAGGCCTCTTGCCCCTCGCGGAAAAACTCATCGACCAGGAGGCGACCCTCGACCCCCTCCGGGAGGCCGCCGCGCTCGTCGCGAGCGTCCCGGAAGCCCAAGGCCTGACCCCGGAGGAGGCTCTTCAGGGGGCGCGGGACATCTTGGCGGAAATCTTCAACGAGGACGCCGCCATCCGCGCCCAGGCCCGGGCCCTTTTCGCGCGGGAGGCCATCCTCCGCTACCGCGTCATCCCCGGGATGGAAGAGGAGGGCAAGAATTACCGGGACTATTTCGACGGGGAAATGGAAGCGAGCAAAGTCCCCTCCCACCGCTTTCTGGCGATCCGCCGCGGGGAATCCAAGGGCGTTCTGACGTACAAAATCCTGCCTCCCCCGGAGCGCGCGCTCGCCATCATGGAAAACGCCGTTATCCGCGACCCGCTCTCCCCAGCTTTCCCCCATCTAAAAGAGGCCATCGCCGACTCTTACCAAAGGCTCCTCCGGGGGTCCCTGGAAACCGAAGCCAGGATTGTCGCCCGCAAGAAAGCGGAGATAGAGGCCGCGCGCAATTTCGCCGAAAACGTGCGGGAAATCCTCATGGCGCCTCCCTGGGGGCCCCGGGCCATCCTCGCGGTGGACCCCGGCTACCGGACCGGCTGCAAGGCCGTGGCCTTAGGCGCCGACGCCTCCGTCTTGGCGTGCCAGACCGTCTTTCTCCAGGCGAGCGACGCCGCCCGCGAGGAGGCCGCCGCGATCGTCGCTGAACTCATCCAAAAATACGAGCTCACGGCCGCGGCCGTCGGCAGCGGCAAGGGCGGCAAAGAAATGGAAATGTTTATCCGCGAGCTCCCGGGGCTCCCCGCGGATTTCCAGGTCCTTTTAGTCCCGGAAACCGGGGCCTCCATTTACAGCGCCTCCCCGGAAGCCCGCCAGGAATTCCCGCATCTGGATCTGACTTACCGGGGGGCGATTTCCATCGGGCGCCGCCTCATCGATCCCTTGGCGGAACTCGTCAAAATCGACCCCAAATCCCTGGGCGTGGGCCTCTACCAATACGACGTCGATCCCAAGCTCCTCGATCGCGGCCTCGAGGACGTGGTCGTCAGCTGCGTAAACCAAGTCGGCGTGGAAATCAACAGCGCCTCGGAAAAGCTCCTCTCCTTCGTCTCGGGGCTCTCCCCTTCCCTCGCCCACTCCATCGTGGCTTACCGCCAAGAAAACGGCCCCTTTCAGTCGCGCCAAGATTTTCTGAAAGTGCCCCGCCTGGGACCCAAGACCTTTGAGCAATGCGCGGGCTTTCTGCGCGTGCGCGGCGCCCAAAACCCCCTGGACGCGAGCGCGGTCCATCCCGAGTCTTATTTCGTGGTCGAAAAAATGGCCGCTGATTTGGGCGTGGAAGTCCAGAACCTCATGGGAGATCCGGAATTAAGGGCCAAAGTGGACCGCGAGCGCTACTTGAGCGACTCCATCGGCCTTCCCACCATCCGGGACATCTTCCAAGAGCTGGAAAAGCCGGGCCGCGATCCCCGGCCCGTCCTCGTTCCCCTCAATTTCGACCGAAGCCTTTCCTCCATCGCGGACGTCCAGATCGGCTCGATTCTCACTGGCCTCGTCACCAATGTCACCAACTTCGGGGCTTTCGTGGATTTGGGAATCGAAACCCAAGGCCTCATCCACATCAGCGACATGAGCGACTCCTTCGTGACCAATACCCATGACATCGTCAGATCCGGCCAGGAAGTCTTAGTCCGCGTCAATTCCGTGGACATGGAAAGAGGCCGCATCGCCTTGAGCCTCCGCCTGGACGGCAAAAGCGGCTTCAAGCGCCCGCCTAACTCCCCCGGTCCCAAAGGAGGCCCCATCGGCAAGCCCAGAGGCCCCAAACCCTTTAACAATCCCTTTAACACCCTTCAAGGGAAATTCTAGTGGCCTCCCCCTGCGCCTCGCCGCGCCGGGAATCGCCGGGAATTGGGGCGCTCCCGTCGGCGCGCGCCAAAGCGCGCGCTTTTGGGTGGCCGATTCACCCAGGGGTCCCCTTGGGTCCCCCTGGCGGGCGCGCCGCGGACGCGGCCCCTTCCCCCATGGGCTCAAAAAGAGCGCGCCTCCGGCGTGGCGCCGCGCGCTTGGGGTTTTAAGGCGCTTAAATCCCCCCTCCCTGGGCTCGCCCTGGGAAAGGCCTTTTAAATTTTGAAGGGAGCCCTCCCCTGGCGGCGGCCTAATAGCGGCGGGGCGAGGAAAGGCGCGCGGAAGGCCTCGGGGCTTCAAGGCGTGGGTTTACTTGGCTCCGCGAGGGAAGCGAGCGGCGGGCGCTCCTCCCGCGCTTTCTGGGAAGCCAAAAGCTCGTAGAGCCTCTCCCACAGGAAAGAGCCAGCGGGAAAATCCTCGCGCGGGGGCCCGAGGGGCGCGCCCACGGGCCCGCCTTTCCCATCAGGCGCGCTTTCCTCTTGGAAAGCGGCTTCCGCGCGCGGCGCGTTCTCCCCGCGAGGCGCCTTCTCCCGCGCGGACGCGGGGGAAGCGCGCCAGGACTCCCCAAAGAATTTCAGCCAGAGCTCGAGGTTAAAGTCGCGCGGCCCCGCGAGAGAGGCAATCTCCCGAGAAATCTCCTGACGGCGCCGGTAAAGGCGGCGGAGTTCCGCGTCTCCGATGACCTTGGCGCTAACGGCGGCCCGGAGGACGGTAAAGTCAAAAACGCTTTCCGCGAGCGCTCGCTTTTCCGCCGCGATTTTCCAGACGAGCTCGCCCCCGGGCGCGCGGGACTCCTCAAATAAGCTCCCCAAGACTTTAAGCCCGGTCCGGCGCCGGTGGCGCCGGACCGTCGCCTGAAAGAAAGCGCGCGCCTTCTCGTCGGCCTTTTCGCCCCAGAATCTTTTTTGCTCCTTTAAAATCCGCGACAAAGTTTCCCGGAGCGCCGTTTGGCGCTCCTTTCCCACGCCGGGGGAATAAAAGGCCACGAGCCGGCCCCATTCGCCGCTCCGCGCGGGCAAGGCTATCGGCGCGCCGCCCTTGAGGGGCGAACTCCCCGCGGCGAGCCGCGCGCGGAGAAAGCTTTCCATCCACCCGTCTTTCTGGCTAACGGGCGTCTCTTTGACCATGAGCTTTTTGCGGCCGTCAAAATACTCCGCTCCCGCGAGAAGGACCTTGACGCGATCGCGCTCACGGCTAAAGCGGCCTATCGCGCCCAAAACCCGCTTCAGGCTCGCCGGCGCGGGCCCGAGATCCAGATACCCGAGCGGCGTTTTTCCGTTCGCCTCCAAAAAGAGAAGCGCGCGGTCGGCGTTATTTTCGCTATTTTCGGGGTTAGCGCCCGCGACGTGGCAGACGGAGGCCAGGACGGGGCCCTGGAGCGGGAGCGCTTCGGCGTCCAGGGAAGGAAAGAGAGTCAAAGAGTTAGCGCGCCCGGCGAGGATCTTCTCGGCTTTCTCTTGAATTAACCGCCGCTCCTCCGCGCGGGCGGGGTCGCTCGCGAGGAGAAAACGGGGATGGAGCTTATTCGCGAGCGCGTGTTCTCGCTCCATTTTTTCGAGCGCCAGGCTCTCCAAGCCCGCGAAAATAGCGTCCAGTTCTTCCGGGGAAAAACCTTTCCGCCAGGAGGAGAGCGCGGGGCTAACTTTTAAAGTTCTCCAGAAAGCGCTCTCCCGCTGGAGTTTATCCCACGCGAGGCCCGCCGCCGCAAAGTCCTCCCGCTGGGGCGGGCTTGGAAGCGCCGGGGCGTCCTCTTTGGGGTGGGGCGAGGGATTGGAGTCGGAAACGGCCCGCCGGACCAGTTCCAAAAGGGCCTGTCCCGTTTGGGCCCCGGCCATTTTGAGGGGACTGAGGCCCAGATTATTGAGGTCGACTCCCTCGCTTGCGAGCCGTTCCCGGATTAGCCCCAGGAGGCCACAAGACGCTTCCTTCTCTCTGGAGACCGAGGGGGCCAGGCTCAAAAAGGGGGCTGGCCTGTTTTCCGGGTCAGGAGCGACGCGCGACGGCGTTTCCGGGAAGCGCGCGTTTTCCCGCGCGCGGGCGGAAAACGGCGCGCCCGCGCGCGGGAAAGGCGCCAAGGCCGGAAGAGGCGGAAACGCCTCTTCGCGGAAAAGGATAGAGTCGCGCCGCGAGCCCTCCGCGCTCCGCGAGCTCTCTCCCAGAGAGCTTCCTCCAAGAAAGGCGCGGGAGTTAAAGACCCTTGGCGAGTCGCTCGGGGCGTCGCGGGAAAGATCCGCGCCTTCCGCGAGGGCGTCGCCCTCTTCCCAAAAAGCGGGAAGACTCCACGCGCGCTTTTCCCAAATTTCCGCTCCGCTCGCGGGCCGCGTCAATAAGGGCGCGCCGAGGGTCAACGGGGCGCCCGCGCCGAGCGCGCGCGGCGTCAGGCTCGCCGGACGAAGACTGGAAAGGGCGCTGGCCTCAAGCCAAAGGGCGCCAATAGCGGGGGAAGCGGGGTTTCCGCTTAAGAGCGCGCCGTTAAGAAATAGCGCGGCGCCTCTGGCGCCGGAGGTCCCGTCCGGGGATAATTCCCGCGGCGTCAGCCGGGAGGCCGGCGCCCGCCGCGAAGGGATAGAGGGTTGTCCTTCTCCGTCCGCAAGCGCGGAAGGAGTCAGGCGAAGCGAGCGCGGAGAGCGGCGGAAGGGGGAAGAAAAGCGGGCGAAAAATGGCGCGAAAAGAGCGCGGAAAAGGCCCTTGTGGCGCCTCGCGCGGGGCTCTGGAGCGCCTTCGCGCGCCCACGGGACGCGCGCGGAATTTAAGGCGAGCGCGACGTATTGTTCCAAAAGCCTCGCGAGGAGGGAAGCTAAAAGGAGAAGGAGGAAAAATTGGAAGCTTCGCGGCGCGCCGTAAACGAGGAGGCCGTCCAAAAGAAAATCGAGACTCATATACGCTCCTATCAAGGAGAGAGGCGGCGCCAAAGGCGCCAAGACGGCAAGCGTCAACTTAAAACGCGGGTAAAATCCCTCCTAAGGCTTGGCGGGGAGGGGCTTTCCGGCCATTCGCGAGGGGCCTTGAGGTATCCTCGCGCGAAAACAAGGTAAAATTTTGGTCTAAACGAGCCGCGAAGACGCTTGGCCGCCGCGCCCAAAGCTCGCGCCGAGGCGCCGCGCCGCAAACTGGGCGCGGGAAAAAAAGGCGCTTTCCGAGAAGGCGCCGCGACAATCGGCGGCTAGCCGCGCGTCAATGGTTCGCGCTAATCAAGAGGCTCGCGCGAGAGAAGCGGACGGTCGAGCGCGCGTGGGCGTCCCTCTAACGCTTGAGGGGCGAATTTACAAAATTGACCGGACATAATTTGGCTATCCGTTGGGGAGTCTCCCAAGGGGAAAATTCGGGAGAAAAGCCCCCGAAGGAAAAGACAAAGGTCTAAATTGGAGAGCGGAGCCACGGGAAAACTACCCCCCAAAAATGGTGGGGAAAGCCCGCGAGCGGCCAGGCCTCCCAGAGGGCGCCGGAGAGTCTTCCTTAAAAAAAACTCTCGCCTCTACTATACTTAAGGGGTGTTTTTAGAATAATTAAACCGCGCGAAATTTGCCCTCATCGCTAAGTCTCGATAGAGATAAATATAGGGGTAAAAACCACTAGATAATACGCGAAGGAAAAATTGAAAAATAGAGCTAATGAAAAACTACAACAATAATTAATAGAAAAAATTTAGGTTAGCTAGCTTCATTAAATGGCGGCGGAAAGCCTTTATTTAAAACTATCGCCTGACATATCGCTTAAGACGGCATTTATAAGAATATTAAATTAGCTTTATTTAGGCGGTCCATTTAGGCCTTTACGTGGCGGAAAAATCTCGGGAAAAACCCAAAAGGATAAAGCGTAGGCCAAGGCGGAAAATTGAAGCCACGGAAAATCCACTGGAAGGCTTCCGAGGAGCGCCCTCTTGGGTTATCTTTCCTGAGGGCGGCGGAGAGCGTCCCTTAAAAGAGACTATCGCCTTCTCCAGACCTATTTTGATGGTTGACACGCGAAAATAAAACGCCTCCAAATCCTTTGGGGAGGATGACCCACCTCTTTCCTCCGCCCACGCCGCCGGCGCGCGCGTACGCCCCAAAGCGCGGTCTCGCGCCTTCCAGCGCCCGTCGCCACAAATCCTTTTAAACGTCGCCACAAACTTTGTGGCGACGTCCGCCAAAAATATTCCCCTTACCGGAGACCTGCGGCCTCCACCCGAAAAGAGTTTTCGGCGCGAGGACCCCAGGGAAGCCTCGAGGGAGGACCGAAGCCTGGTCGCGCTAGAAAACGCCTCGTTCAACCACTCTTAAAGAGCGGCGTTTTCATTAATTTATCGCCGCGATACGGTGATTATATTATTTAACCCTAAAATTATAATAAAGAAATTACAAAAACTTATAAGCTTTAGGGATATTAGACGAAAATTATATTATTCATCAGACAAACGCTGATATTGAGTATTTATCGGGGAAAATCGCGACCGCAAAAAAGTTTACGCTTTTATTCCATAAAAGGGAGAGTTTCAATTGAATTGACCGCGCCCCATCAGCCTATCGGTTTTATAACCGTAAACGACGAACGTTCCGGTAAGCTCAACCTTCGCGAACAAATCGCGCGTTTTAGGCTGGCGCGCGCCGTAATATCGCCAAAATTAAACGCTCCCGATTATCCGATTGTCGTGAAGCCGCGCGAGACGCCATACGCGAATAACGGTAAAAAAAAGCCGCGATTTTTCGAGAATATCTCCGAGCTTTTAAAATTTGTCCGTATCTCATTCACGCGGAGTCGCGCTCACGCGACATGTTTTAAGCCGACTCAACCGCGCCGCGCCTTAAGCTTTTCCAATTCATCGCCAAGTCTTTTGACTTCAATATTTAATTTTAGCGCTTCGTCTCTATTGAGTTTTACCGCCTTTTTTTGAAGAGATTCAGCGTCCTTTATAATAATATCCGCTTCATTTAACAGCGTTCCCATTACGGAGAAAACTTTTCGCGCGGAATCTTTAAGCCTTCCCAATTCTAAAATTATTTTTGACTGAACGTCATTTTCTAAAAAAACCAGGGCGCGCCCCCTCCCGTAGATTCCGACGCTCATTTTTAAAATTCTCTTCGCTACCCTTTTATACGGAATTTCGTACCCGATATTTCTGATGGCGTCCAATCCTTTATACGCCATTTTTTCCGCCTCAAGCGTGACGTTTAGCTCGCGCTTAACCTCCGCTGTCCTTCGGATACGCTCCTTTTCCGGCTGATATTTAAGTTCAGTAATAACATAAAAATTATTTTCTAATTCAAGGACCATGTCAGCGGTCCCTTCGGCCTTGGCGGGTTCAGAGGTGACTTTAATTCCACGTATCGCTCGAAAGAACGCGTAGAGCAACCCGTGATAAAAAGACTCGTCTGATTTATGATGTATTGCTGGAAACTCGAGATAAAGAGAGGTAATAATTTCCGTTATTTTTTCGGCGTCTTCGCGCTTAATAGCTTCCTCAAAATAATTATTTCGCTTGTCCATGTCCATCTTTAATAACTGGCCAACGCTTGAAATAAAATTATCCTCTAACGTCGGCCTTACTTCCTCATTAGGTATTTTAAAGCTATACAAATAACCCCCTCTGACATCCGTAGCTTTATCCACGGTCAGGTACCCAGTCTGGAATAGAGCCGGAATAGGCGTTAAAGATCCGACCGCCTCTAACATATTAATTTTCCTTCCAGGCAGATTTTTAAGTTTTTCAGCGACAATAGCCAAAGGATCCTTAGCCATTACATGCTCAATAAATAACGCCGAAGGCTCAAGATCCGCCCAATAATTGAATAATTTATATGATTTAAAAAAATTTAAAATCGAATAGGGATTGAGAACTCTTGTTTTGCCGTCCCAGCTATAACCGTCGTATTGGTCAAACATTACCTTTCGCAAATCTGAAATCGTGGCTTTTTTTCCCAGCAATCCTTGTTCCTTTAGCGCTTTCAAAGCTTGAGGAAATCTGTCGGCGAAACAGTTTTCAAATTCTCCGTAAGTGAATCCGCAGATATTCGCGTATTCTTCGCTAAGGGTTATATCAGTAAGATGGTTTAGAACGCCAGACCCCCATAATAAAGCGTACCGGGTAATTCCGGTCAGAAAAACAAAATGGAGATCTTTTACGCTGGTTTTCAGCGCGGAATAAAACCCTTTGAGAACCATGAGATTGGCTATCGCTAAATCGTTATCTTTAAAATTAGCCTTAATGGGCTCGTCATATTCGTCAATAAGCAATACCACGTTTTTTTATATTTTTTCTTAAGATCCACGATTAGAGCTTCCAACAATCCGTCAGGAGTGGAGATATCTCTTTCCACGCCATAGGAAGCGGCGATGAGGCGAATTTTCCGCGCGAGTCCATCGCTTAGAATCTGGGGACTTTGGCAAGACATGGCTAAAGACAAGTTTATGACGGGACGGCAATCCGTGAAATCGTACTCCGGCGTCGCTTTTTGGCCAATCCATAAATTTTGAAAAAGATTAGAGGGCGCGTCTTCTGGCGTGGCGGGCTCCCGAAAAAGCGCGTCAAAAGTGTTTAAGAGGAGCGATTTACCGAACTTTCCAGGCCTGGCTAAAAAATAGGCGCCGCCCTTCGCGGCTAATTGGTATACGCTCTCCGTCTTGTCGGCGTAGACATAATCGCCCTTGACGATCATTTCAAAAGACTGAGAATTTGTCTGAATATCCTTCACTACCGTTCTCCGCGACTAAACTAAGGCCTAGCTTGGCGAAATCTCCGCGGGCACGATAGTTAATACGCCATTTTAAATCACGCTTGGCAAGGGTTGGAGTTTGGGGCTCGAAGTTACCCAAAGGCGCCACGCGAGCGTCCCACGCCGCCGAGCGCGCCTCGGAAGGCTCTCGGAAGAACTATACCAAACGGCGGGCGCGCGCGGCCCCGTCCTTATCAATAAACGAGGGGCGGCTTCAAGCCTTCCTGGGGCCCGATGACGCCGGCCCGCTCCAAGGCTTCCTTTAAATTGGCCGCGCGGTTGTAGCCGATATTGAGGCGCCTTTGGATAAAAGAAATGCTGGTCTTGCCCGTGCTACGGACTAATTCCGCGGCCTCGTCGAACTTTTCGTCCCTCTCCGTTTTGCCGCCCTTTTCCTCCGCCGACTCAGGGAGGCTTAAGCGCTCCAGATAATTGGGGGGCCCGTTGGCGCGGATAAAATCCGTGACCCTTCTTTTTTCCGCGTCGGAGACGTAGGCCCCGTGGAGCCGCCGCAACTTGGAGGTCCCGGGGGGCTGGAAGAGCATGTCGCCTTTGCCGAGGAGCATTTCGGCCCCCACCTGGTCCAAAATGGTCCGCGAGTCAAATTTCGTCGCCACCTGGAAAGAAATACGCGTGGGCAGATTGGCCTTGATCACCCCGGTCAAAACGTCCACCGAGGGCCTTTGCGTCGCCAAAATGAGGTGGATCCCCGAGGCTCTGGCTTTGGCGCACAGGCGCATGATGGCCGTCTCCACGTCCTTGGGGGCCTGAATCATCAGATCCGAGAGCTCGTCGATAATAATAATCAGGTAAGGCAGGGTCGGCTCGTCGCGGTCGGGGTTGAAGGGCCGCCCTCCCCGCTTTTCCAGCGTCATTTCGTTGTAGCCCTGGATGTTCCTCACTCCCTTTTCGGCCATGAGCTTATAGCGCGAGTCCATTTCGTAGAGGGCCCATTTGAGGGCCTCGGTGGCCTCGGCGGGATCGGTTAGAACGGGATAGAGCAGGTGGGGCAAATCCTGGTAGAGGGCCAGTTCCACGCATTTGGGGTCGATCATTAAAAAGCGCGCTTCCGCCGGGCTGGCCTTGTAGAGGATACTCATGATCATGCAGTCCAAGCCCACGGACTTGCCGCTGCCCGTGGCCCCGGCGATCAGAAGGTGAGGCATTTTGCCTAAATCCGTCACCACCGGAGCCCCCACGATATCCACCCCCAACACCAAAGTGAGCGGGGAGGCCTGTTTTTGGTAGGCGGGGCTTTCCACGAGTTCCCTCAAAGAGACCACGGCCCGCGCGGCGTTGGGAAGCTCCAACCCGATGGCCGCTTTGCCCGGCAGAGGCGCCACCACCCGTATCGCCTCCACCTTCATGGCCATGGCTAGATCCGTCGCCAACGCCGACACCCTCCCGATTTTGACGCCGGGAGCCGGCTGGTACTCGTACATGGTGATGACCGGCCCCCCGGTCACCTCCGTCACCACGCCCTCCACCTTGAATTCCCGCAGTTTGGCCTCCAGCGACTTGGCGTTGCGCGTGAGTTCCTCCTTGGAGCGATGGAGTTCCGGCGCGGCGTTTTCCGGGCTGGGGGGGTCCAAAAGGTCCAAGTCGGGGAATTTGTAGGGTCCCTCGGCGTGGGAGAGGGTCAGCGGCTTTTCCGGGGAAGCGGGCGGGGCTTTTTCGACGACGCGGGGGACCAGAGGGAGGAGCGGCGGCGCCTCCGGGGAAACGGGAGTGGCGGGGGTTTCCTCCCCTAAAAGGGCCTCCCGCGCCGTCCCCGCGAAATCCTGGACGCGGGGCAATCCCAAGGCCAGCTCCTCTCCAGTGGCGGCGCTTTCCCCTTCCGCCGCGCCGGAGGGCGCGGCGAAGACGCCCCAAACTTTGCGGAGAGCGCTCAGCGTTATCCCGCTCCACAAAAAAAAGCCCGCGAGCGCCAAAGGCGGCAGGAGGATATAGGCCCCGACCCCGCCCAAAAGCTCGCGCGCGGAGCGGGCCATAAAATCGCCCGCCGCGCCTCCTCCGGAAAAGGCGGCGAGGCGCGCGAAAAAGGGGATCTTGGGCCACGTCAGGGAAAAAAGGGCCAAGAGCGCGCACAGGAAAAGGGCCAAGCCCAAGGCCACCGCGAGGCGGGAAAGGGTCTTGCCGTAGGCCGTCAGCGCGTAATAGGGAAAGAGGGCTAAAAGAAGGGCCGGCCAAACGGCTAAAAGCCCAAAGAGCCGATAGAGGCCGTGGGCGCCCCAGGCCCCCAAAAAGCCGATATGGTTCGCGACGAGGCGCCCCTCCCCGGCTTGGGGGTAATCCTGGGGGCTGAAAGAAAAAAGGGAAAGCAGAATAATTACCGCCCCCAAAACCGCGACCAGACTCGGGGCCTCGGGGGGAATCCGCGGAAGGCTCCGCGCGGGGGCTTTGGGCGCGACCGCGGCGGGCCGCCGCGCGCGCGACGCCGCGGCGCCTTTTTTACGGGCCCCGGGGGAGAGTTCCTTGGGCGCGCGCTTTTTTCCCTTGGCGGCCTTCGGGACCCTTAGGGCTTTGGCTTTAGGCGCGGCGGCGGGGGAACTGTCGGGAGATTTTTTCATAGAAAGCCGCTTCCCTCAAAAAAGCGCGGCGCGGGGCCCGCGGGGCGGAAAAAGGCGCGCGCGGGCGGACAAAAAAGAAAAAGACGGCGGATAGGGGAGATAAAGGCGGCCTCCGGCCTTAGCCGACCGCGCTCGGATAGAGGTTTAAGAGTTCTTCTTGGACTCGCGGCGAAAGCTCTAAGATCTTTTGGGCGACGGGCGCCGAAAGGCTTCCCAGGCCGCAGGAACTGGCGACAAGCGCCCTTTGGGCGAGCAGTTCCGGCTCTAGGCCGCGCCTTCCCAAGAGCTCGAAACCCGCCTTGAGCCTTCCCGCGAGGATCGCGGGGGTCAGGCTCTCCTCAAAACCCTGGCTGGGGATGACGCCCCAGGCCAGATAGCCGCCCCTTTCCAGAAAAGCGCGCAATTCTTTGGGATAGAGGCTCACGGATTCCATATAACCCCAGGCGTCGCAGTTGACGACGTCCACGTCCGCCTGGGCGAGCAGCCCCCAATCGGTGTTCCCGCAGACGTGGACCCCGACGAGGAGGGGCCCCAGGGAGCGGGCCGCCGCGGTCGCGGCGCGCAGCGTCCCCAAGACCCTTTCCGCGGAAAGGGTGGAAAAGGCCGAGCCGTATCCCGAAAGACCCGGCTCGTCCAGAAAAGCCACGGGGCTCCGGCCCCAATCCCGAATGAGCGAGGCCTCGTGGGCGATCTTGCCGCCCAGGGCGGCGGCCGCCGCCTCCTGGAGGGTGGGGTCGTCCACCAGAAAAAAGGCGCCTTCCACCCTGACGGACTGGCCGAAGGTGAGCGGGCCCACCACCTGGGTCTTTAAAAAGAATGGCCCGAATTTAGCGTCCCGCCGCGCCCGCTCCCCGAAAGCGTCAAAGCCCAAGGAAGAGCGGGGACCCCGCGCCAGAAAAGAGAGATCGCCCGCGTAGAATTTTTCGTAAAAAGAGGCCAGGGCTTCTTCCCGGCCCGCCGCGGGAACGCTAATGGCGCGCGTGTCGGGGTCGACGGCCAAAAAGGGGATCCCGGAGGTGGCACCCAAGAGCATGTCCTCGTAGGGGTCTAAGCGGACCATCTGGGGGGCGGCGGGAATGTCCAAATTGGCGCCCATGAGATCCAAGGCCCGCGAGGGATCGTCAAAGGGAAAGGAGCCGATGGCCAAAGTCGCGAAGGGTGGCAATTGGGGAGCCAAAGCGCGCCTCCTAAAAGTTGGGAAATTCTTGGAAAATTCGCGGCGGAATTAGGCCTCGTCCGGGAAGAGCGGGGTCTTGAGAAAAGTGTCCGCGTAAAAACGCGACAGGGCTTCCTTTTTCCGGTAAAGGCCCTGGGGCGAGCGCCGGCTGAGGGGAAAGTCGCCGGCGAGCTCGTCGAGGTCCAAAAGCAGGGGGGCGTCCGAGCGCCAGAAGCGCCCCAGGCGCCGCGCGCGGGCCGCCAGATCCCGGGCGCCCGCGAAGACCTCCAGGGCCCCGGGACACTCGCCGGTGGCCTCAAAATGCGCGTGGGCCACGGTCACCAAAAAAGTGAGGGGCAGCCGGAAGAGCCCGGAGGCGTAAAAGAGGTCCGCGGCGAGATAAGGAAAATCGGGGCGCGGGCCCGCGCGGCGGCGAACCTTCTTTTTGAAATTTTGCCGCATAAAAGAAGCCAAAAAACGCGTCGCCCGCTCGTAGGGCATCTCCTCCACGGCGGCGATGGGGGCGAGGGTCCCCCCGAACTCCACGAGGGGCAAGGCCCGCCTGCCGCGCGCCAGATGGTGGACGGCGGCCAGGGCGGACTCCCTGGGGTCCCCTAAAATCTTCTCAAAATCTTTCCTAATTCTCTCCCAAAAAATCCCTTCCCCCGGCTTGAGGGTAGAGGCGCCCCGGAGGGCCAAGGCGATGACCCCCGGGGGGGGCGGCGCCGCGCCCTTGGCCCCGAGGATACGCGCGATTTCCGGCAAGAGCGGGCTTAAGAGGGTAAAGGGGGCCTGGGGGCTTTGCGTCTCCGGGAGGCGCAGCGGCCGGTCCGGGGGATAGGCCCCGCGGATAAGGGTAAGCCAACTCGCCAGGTCGAGGCCATGATTTTGGGCTTGAGCCCGCAAAATTTCCAGCGCCCGCTCCTCCACGCGGGCGGGGGCGAGATCCCTTTCCGCGGGGGGCAAAAAGCCCAAATCCAAGGAACGGCCCAAGGTCGGGGAAAAGATCCGCGCCGCGATAAAGGCGACTTCCCGCGCCGGCGCCCGGGGCGCGGGGGGCGGTCCCGCGGAGTGGGCGGCGGAATTGTGGAAGGGGGTAAAAAACCCCGTCGGGGCCGAAGGCGCCGGATCCTTGGAGGGGCTTTCCGCCGCGGCGCCCCGCTCCAGGGCCAAGACCAGGCCCCCGGCCAAAAGGAGGGAGAAAAGGCTCTTGCGGGCCGCGTTTTTTAGTTCCCGCAAAAAGGAACGGGAGAGCGAGCCGCCTTTGCCGCCCTCCGCGCCGGGGCTCTCCGGGCCCGCTCCGGCGGCGCTCCCGCCACCCTCGCCGCCGCCATCCCCGCCCGGGGGAAGGGCCGGCAGCGTCAAGCCGCCCATGGCCCAGGAGTAGATGAGCCAGAAAAGGAGGGAAAGGCTCTCCTGGCGGCTCTCCAAATTTTTGACGCGCTCCTCGCGCTTTTGGAGTTCCCCGTAGGAGTTCTCGATCTCCCGAGCCTGGCTTTGGAGCTGGCTTTCCAAGCGCCCGATGGCGCCCCCCGCCCGCGTCGCCAAATAGTTTAAGGCGGCCCACAAGGTCTCGACGCGCCCGTCTTCCGCGGCCTCCGCGCCCCGCTCCAGCGACTCCTGGGAAATCTGGGCGATTTGGGCGTCTTTCAGCTCAATCAGTTCGCCGAGCTCTTTTTGGCTCTGGGCTCGCGCGGCGCTTTCGCCCGCGAGAGAGGCTAGCTGCGAGGCTTGGCGCTCCGCGGTCTTGGCGAGGGACTCGTTTTCCTTTCGCAGGCGCGCCAACTCCGCGCGGGAGCGCTCCAAATCCCGCCACAGGGCGCTTTCCGTGGCTCTCTCCCCAGAGTCCTCGGGGGCCTCGGGGGCCTCCGCGCGGGCCGCGGCCATGGCGTAGGCGTTGCGCTCGAAGGCCCGGCCCAAGAACTCCAAAAGTGGCCGGAAGGAGTAAAGCCGCGCGGCGATTTCCTCGTTTTGGCTAAGGAGAATCCGCCGCTCGGCCAAGAGTTCCTGGCGTTCCCCCTTTAGGGAGTCCAGATCGCGGACGAGGCTCTGATTTTCCTCCGTCAGATAAAAGAAGAGGGCTTCCTGGCTGTCCCGAACGGCGGGGGACCCCCAGAAGGAACGGCCGCTCTGAAGAAAAAAGCGCGTCAGTTCCGTTAAATCCCGCAGCCAGAGCTGGCTCTCGGCGAGGGCCTTTTCCCGCTCCGCCAAAAGCTCTTTCAGTTCCCGTTCCGCGCTCTCCGCGCGCGCGAGCTTGGCGCGGCTTTCGTGGCGGCGCTTGACGAAAGCGTCCCGGAGGCGGGTTTTCTGGCCCCGCGCGGCGACTAGGGCCCACGCGAGGCCCCGCGCCAGATAGGAAAGCTCGGAGACGCGGGGGGCGCCTTCCGGTTCCGGGGGATTTTCCCGGAGGCGGAGGGTCTCCTCTTTCAGGGACTTAATCTCGAAATTGGCCTGGCTGATCTCCCGGTCCTTGCGGTCCACGAGCTGGACGTAATCGATTTCCCGGGCGGCGGACTTGACGCGGACCCCGGCGATTTTGGCCCCCTCGGCGAGGGTCCGCTCCTCCAGGTCGCGCGCGGCGTTTTCCAGGGAATCCGCGAGCTCTTTTTGGCTCGCGGCCAGGGCGAGGCCCAAAACGCGCGTCAGCGGCGCGAGGTCCTCCCCGCTCTGGCTCTTCAAAGCGGCGATTTCCTCCACGAGAAGCGCGTTCGCGTCCTGGAGGCCCATCTTGGCCGCGGCCTCTTCCTCGATCGAGTCCAAAAGGCGCGTTTTCGCGCTCTCCAAATCCGCGAGCTTGGCCGTGACGGCCTTTAAAGAATCCTGGGTCTCCTGGAGCCGGGTCGCCCCGTCAATGAGATCCTCGTGCTTGCGGCTCAGCTTGAGCCGCAAGTCGTCCCGCTCCAGGTTGGCTTGGCTCAACAGGGCGCCCCGCTTGCGCCAGGACTTTAAAAGGGCCTCGTGGGCCAGGGAGACCCGCTCCAAGTGCGCCCGATAGCCCGCGACGGCCTCGGCTAAGGCCCCCCGGGTTTTATTGGTCTCGCGCAACTCCCCGTCTTTGCTCGCCAGGCGCACGGAAAGCGCCGCCTCCCGCGCCTTGGCGTCGTTTAGGAGATCTCCGAGGCTTTTTATTTTCTCGCTCTGAGCCTCCCGGGCGCTGACGACCTCGTCGAGCTCGCGGGCGAGTTCCCCGATCTTCCTTTCGAGGCCTCGCTTTTCCGCCTGGCTCGCGCGGGCCTCCTCCAGGCTCAGTTCCGCGCTCGCCTGGCTTTGGGCGAGTTCCGCCTCGAGGGCTTTAAGCTTCCGGCGGGCGGCGAGGTGCAGCTCCGAGAGCCTTTTGTGGCGGCCCTTCAGGGCGTCCTGGGCGTCCTGGGCGTCGGAGAGTTCTTGGGCGCGCTCCCGGCGCTCGCGGATCAGGGTCTCGAGCTTCTCTTTGGCGTCGCTCACCGCGAGCAGCAACTCTTTTTTGGCCTCCGCGCTTTGGCGCAGTTCCGCGCGCGCGCTCTCGAGGCCGGCGACGAGCCTTTCCTTTTCCTTTAAAACGGCGGTCAGCCTCTTGGCTCCCGCGGCGATTTCACGGTTGTTGCCCTCCTGGATCCTTAAGATCTCGGCCGCGAAGGTCTCCTTCATGGCCCTTTTTTCGCGCTCGCTCTCCGAGGTCGCCCGCGAGGTTTCCGAGAGGACTTTTTGGAGCTCGGCCTTGGCCTCCTGGGTCTCGGACAGGGCGCGGACGGCGGAAGCGAGGGCCGTCAAAAGGCGCTCGGCCTTTTCCAGAAGGGAGGCCTCCGCGCGGTCCGACTCTTTGGCTTTGAGGATTTTTTCCGCCTCAAAGCGGATCTTTTGGGTGTTGGAGAGTTTTTTGGTGAGCGCGCTTAAGCGCGCCCTAGCGTCCTCGACGATCCCCTGGCTGAGCCCCAAATTCATGGCGGACAGCAAAAAAATCTTGTCCAGAAAGACGGGCCGACCGACGAGGGCCGGGCTTTGCCGCCAAAAGAGGGCGAGCTCCACCCGGCGGTCCAAAACCGCGTTCCAGAGGGACAGGGCGTATTCCACCGTCTCCTCGGCCTTTTCCCGGTAGTCAAGGAGTTTTTCCCCCGCGTAGCGCTTTTCCGCGGCGATGAGGCTCCCGTAGGCGGTCTTGAGGCGGCGGTCGGCGTCCAGGCGGCCCGAGACGAGGTCCACGTGCCGTTTTTCCAGTTCCGCCAAACGCTCCCGTCCCTCCTGGAGCGCGCCGGCCCAGTCGCGGCCCTGGCGCTCGGCCCCCACGGAGGAGAGGGAACGCTCGAGTTCCACGGTAAAGCCCTTTAAGTCCTCCCCCCAGCGCTCGCGGGAGAGCGCGACGCCCTCGCGCTCGCGGAGGCGCTCCGAGAGGGTGGCGGTATAGGCGGTCAGGGCGAGTTCCTCGGGGGCTTCCTCCTCCTGGGGAGGCGCGGGGATCACGGCCAGGATCTCCTCCACCTTGCCCTGGAATTCCTTGGCTTCCCGGTATTTATCCGCGGCCTCGCGGGAGAGATCGCCGGCGAGGCGCTCAAGATCCGGGCGGAGTTTCTGGGCCTTTAAAAGGGCGTTGCGCGTTTTGAGGAGCTCGACCTTGGTCCGGCCGTAGGCCGCGGGGTCGCGCTCGGCGGCCTGGGCGTAGGCCTCGATGGCCTCCGCGAGGGCCGCGAGGGCGCTGGGAATATTTTCCGGGCCCCGGGGCAGGGCCTCGCGCTCGCGCTGGCGTTCGGCGGGGGCCTCGACGGATTTTAAAGAGAGAATAAAATAGTCGCTTAAAGTGGGGGCCCCGAGGGCTTTCGTCAAAGATTCGGAGAGGGCGGGCTCGGGAAGGGCGGGCTCGGGCGCGTAACCCTCAAGGGGGCGGAAGCGCGCGAGAAGCTTGCCCATTTCCCGGCAAGCGGCCAGAAGCGGCCCCAAATCGAAGGGGCGGGCCCGGGCGCGCCCCGCGCCGCGGAGATCGGCTGTCGCGCCGATGACGGCGCGCGGGTTTTTGGGGTCACAATAATTTGTAGACAAAAACCGAATCTCCTGTTAATAATGCCTTTATCGGAGCGTCGCGGCCCCCCCGCGAAGCGCCGCTGGGCGCGCGGCGGCGAGGGCCCGGCAATGGCTGACCAGTTTTCCTAATCTACCATAATTTTGGCTAAATGTGAAAATGTCTTTGGGAAATAGGGCTTATTTTCTCCACTCTCAGGCTTAATTACGCCCCTTGCCCCTAATTGCCAGGCGCTTGATCGCCAATTTCGCGAAATTATCGCCATTTGACGGAGGCGTTTCTAGGAAGAGGGGGGAGCGACCCTTCCGTCCCCCGGCGCCGGCGCCTCGCGGGCCCTTCGCGCGGCCCATCCTTGTTTCCAAATCTCCCCGGGCCCAAGCTCGCGCCCCCCGGCGCGGCCCTTAAGGCCCTGACCCATAAAATTCTGGAGGTGGATTTTTGTTAGTTACGATTAAACAGGCCGGCGCCGAAGATAAAGTCTTTACCGCCGAAGACGGCAAAACTTTATTGGAGGCCCTCTCCGGCCAGGGACTGCGGCTCGACGCCCCCTGCGGCGGCCGGGGCAAGTGCGGCAAGTGCGTGGTCAAGGCCGTGGGCGCTTTAAACGAGCCCGACGCCGAGGAACTCAAGTTCGTGGAAGGCCAGGGCGACAGCCGCCTGGCCTGCAAAGCCGTCGGCTCGGGAGACGTGGTCATTACCCTGGAGGATCAGGTCCTCTTCAGCTCCGACAAGGCCATGGGCTGGAGCGCCCCCTACGAGATTAAGCCCTCTTTGCGGGAATTGGATCTTCCCATCCTGGACCGCCAAGATCCCACGGGCTGCCTCGACGTCCGCGGCTTCCACACCCACGATATCCAAGCCCTAAACGAAATCGCCACGGTGGACGCCACCTACAGCGAGGGCCGGGCCCTCGTCTGGCTCGACGAACTCTTGGAGAGCTGGCCCATCGACGCCCAGAACGACCGCTCCACGGGGCCGTTGGCCGCCGCCTTTGACCTGGGGACCACCGGGCTCGCCCTGGCGGTCATCGATCTCAAGGAGCATAAGGTCATCGCCCTGGAGACGGCCTTAAATCCTCAGACCGCGGCGGGCGGGGACGTTATTTCCCGCATCACCCACACCTACGACTCCCACCAGAATCTTTTGGATCTCCAGACCATGGCCCTCGAGGGCCTGGGGGGCATGGTGCTTTCGGCCGTGGGCCCCGAGGTCGGGAAAAAGATCTCCGCGGCGGTGGTAAGCGGCAACTCCACCATGGAGCACCTCCTGGCGGCCGTGAACCCCAAAGGCCTGGCCCAGGCGCCCTACCGCCCGGTCTTCACCCATATGCTGGACATCTCCCATTTGGCGACCCGCCTCAACCTTTCGCCGCGCGCCAAGGTCCTCATGGCCCCCATGATCTCCTCCTACGTGGGCGGGGACATCGTGAGCGGCATTCTGGCGGTCCAGCTGAAACAGCGGCCCGGGACCGTGGTCTTTATCGACATCGGCACCAACGGGGAAATCGTCATCTCCCGCGGCGGCAAGTTCGTGGCCACCTCCTGCGCCGCCGGCCCGGCCCTGGAGGGCATGAACATCCTCTGCGGCACCCGCGCCGTCACCGGGGCCATTGACACCTTCCAGATGGAAGACGACTACAGCTTCAAATACACGACCATCGGCGGGGCCCCGGCCATGGGCATCTGCGGGAGCGCCTTAATCGATATCTGCGCCTACCTCATCAAAGGCAAGCTCATCAACAAGGCCGGCCGCATGAAGAACCCCGCGGACAAGGAGATCCTTAAGAACAACCGCTTCTATCTGACCGATGACGTCTTTTTGGACCAATTGGACGTGCGCCAGGTGCAGCTGGCCAAGGGCGCCATCGCGGCGGCCATGGAAATGCTCATGGAGCGCTTAGGGTTGACCCTCAAGGAAATCGACGAAATAGTCATCGCCGGCGCTTTCGGTTACCACCTGCGCGCCGAAAGCCTCAAGACCATCTCCCTTATTCCCCCGGACTACGAAGGCCCCGTGACCTTCGTGGGCAATTCCTCTTTGGCGGGCTCGGCGCGCATGCTTTTAAACAGCGATTCCCCGGGCGAGGCCATGGAAATTATCCGGGAAGTCGAGGTCATCGAGCTGGGATTCGATCCCAAATTCCAGCAGGTCTTCGTCAACCACTTGGCTTTCTAGGGGATTTAACCCCCGCGAGGGCTCCGCGCCCCCCGTTCCAGAGGGCCCTGGCGGCCCCCAAGGGCTCAAGCCGAGACCAAACCCCGCGCGGGACGCCCCGCGCCGGGTTTGGTCTCTTTTTTTGGGGGAGAAAAAAACTCCGCCTCCCCATAAGGAAAAAGGGCGGCGCGTCCCCGCCCGAGGCTCCAACGCGCGTCCGCGGCGGCACCCTCCTTAAATCGCTCGCCGCCGCGCGTTTGGCGCGTTTCTTTTATAGCGACCCTCAAAACGCCCTCGCGCGGCGTCAAAATGTCCGCTTGAGAACTCTCCATCCCGAGGGGGGGGCGGTGGGGCCGCCCCGCTAGCCTCCCAAGGACGGGAGCGCGAAGCGCTTAATCGCGAAAAGCGCTTAATTTTGAGCGCGCGGTTAACGAGCCGCCCTCCTCTACCGACAGCCTTTGGGCGCGCCGAAGCTCTTGGCCTTCAGCGCGTATTTAACCTAAGAGGGCCCTCCCTCCCTCGCGCGCGGGCGCGCGCCCCCAAGGATTAGTCCGCCGCTTCAATCAAAATTCCTTAAGGGCGCGGACCGGCCGCGCGAGTTTTTTCAAAGACCCCCAAAAAACGCGCCAAAAGCGCGCGGCGCCGCCGAGCCGTTCCGGGCTGGAGCGACGGCCAGGCGCAAGCCTGGGCGCGGTCAGGCGCGGCCAGGCGACGGCCAGCGTCCGTTGACGGCTGACTACCGGGGAGCGTAAAATAAAAATAGCGTTCCCTAAAAGAATGGCGCGACGGATAATTTCAAGCCTGACGCGGAAAGCGTTCGCGCTCTTTAATTCGCGAAACTTTAATCAAGGGTCGCGGGCGAGCCTTTCGAGCCTGAAGAGTCGCGGCGGACGCTTTGAGGCGCCCCAAAAGCTGGCGCTTTAGCCGTAATATTTAACGGAGCCGGACGGTATGAAGCTCTTTAAAAAGTTGGCGAAAATATTCAGATTCTTAGGAGTATTTCTAATCAGGAGCTTTAGCTTTAAATTCGTCATTGGCTCTCTTGTCGCCGTTTTCTTATTTTTTTTAATTTCTTATAATTATACTTTCGTTCAATTGAAGCCAGAGTATTCTGGCGAGGAATTCGCGAGAACTCGGATTGGCCCAATTTCCGTTGAATTGCCAGCCTCTTATTCTCACTTTCAACTAAACGACATTTTGGTGAAATATCAGGGGTGGCGCTTCAAATTGAGCGAATTTGAGTCGCCTTCTCCATGCGAAATTCCCGACGTGGATGACTACGAGTCCAATGTCACGCTTTTATCCGCTGACGCCGGAGAAGATTTATCCGTCGCCTCCGCCGGGGACGGTTCCACTCAGTATCCTCAAACGGAAATTTACCAGACGCGGGAATCAACGTACGCGATAAAAATTATTTTTGACGGCGGGTGCGCGATTTTAGGAGAAAAACCGCGAATGGAAGCCAATTCGCCTGACAATAAAGAACTGATAATAAGAAATTTCGCGGATATATTTGTAAATAATTATCAATGGGTAGACGCTGGCTCAGATACGCCAAAAGGATTTAAAACTAAGCGTGGCGTCATCAAAATGAATGACGACCTTAAAGTTAGCGCGGAATATGTAATATTTAATAGCGAGTATTCAGCTCAAAAGACAACGTATTTTATTATTAATTTTCTTCAGGGCGATACTAGAGTTAAACCGCGCGAAGATCTTTCAATTTTTGAAAAATTTGTCGGCCATATTCTTATTCGCCTATACCACAATATCGATTTATTTTTTGGTTACGATTGGACTTACGGGCGGCGCGACGTTACGTTTTTAGCGTCTTATTCCGAAGACGAAACGATTAAAATGTGGGAAAGCGAAAATGGAGTCGCTCGCGATTTAATTATGAGTTTACGCGCGACTGGATCCGCGAGCGGCAATTGCTTTAGCGATAGAATAAACGTCACTTTCGTCGCGGCGGAGTTAAGTCCCGCCGCGTTCCCGCCGAACGTCCCGTCTAATATTTTATACGGGTATTGGGATAAATTTATCAGTTCCGCCGAATGCGTGGCGTATTGAACCCAAAAACCGCGTTCGGTAGCGCCGTTTTTTTTGCCTGAGCGTATCCGCTTAAGACAATCCACGAGAAATGACGGAAAGCCCCAAAATAACGGATTCTCCTCTATCTCATCTAGCTTTAGGGGGCGCCGCGCGGGCCTTCGCGAGAAACGAAGAATTAAGCTTTAGTTTAAGGATATCCCACGGGAATATGGAGGGATCCTATGCGTTTTTTTAAGAATAATTCAATTTTCCTCGGCCGCTCAAGACAAAGCGCGTGTCTGATAATCTCTTTCGCCACGGCGTTACTCTTCCAAGCGCTTTTATCCGGCGCGGGCGTCGCGGACGATAATACGAGAGTCTTTTACGCCAAAAAAGAAGGATTTGTATTTATCAGGCCCGGAAATTTTATGATGGGACCTTCTGGAAACTCCACAACGGGAACCCTCCAGGAAAAATATCAGACGCGTGGCGTTTTGATTTCCAAACCATTTTATCTTAGCGAGCGCGAGGTTACCCAGGCGGAGTGGAACGCCGTGATGGACGCCAATCCGTCTCTTTTTAAGGGCGACAGCCTTCCCGTGGATAATGTTTCGACGAGTGACGTAAAAACTTTTCTTAGTAGGCTGAACGAAAGGGAAAAAACCACGGGATACCGCCTTCCCACGGAAGCTGAGTTTGAGTACGCGCTTCGGGCGGGAACGACGACTGAATTCTTTTTCGGGGATGACGAACAAAATCTGGATCTCTACGCGTGGTATAGAGGCAATTCCGAAAATCACACCCATCCGGTGGGGTCTCTTAATCCTAATCCCTGGGGGTTATATGACATGAACGGAAACGTCGAAGAATGGGTATCTGACTACTTTGAGCTATTTTCAGGTCTCGCGGCGATTGATCCGACAGGGCCCGTGGTTGGTTACGGTCGCGTGATCCGTGGCTGCTCATGGCGCGACATTGCCGTTAAGTGTAAATCAGGGCGCAGGGCGTGGATCAAAACCAATGAACATGGCGCCAACATTGGCTTGCGCCTGGCTTTCACGGCCGTTCCCCTTACCGCGATCCCCGAGGCGGGGAGGCCTGGGGAACTCGGGTCCAACTAATTCACGCCCAATCGGCGCGGGTTTCCCCAGGGGCCCGCTTTTTCCCCCAAACGGTGACGCATGCTTCAATCCAAGCTCCTCGACGCTCCCCAGGCCCTTTCCGCGCGGCGGGAAACGCTAGAGCGGGGCCAAACCCTGGTTTTTACCAACGGCTGCTTCGATATCCTGCACGCGGGCCATTTAAATTATCTCTCCCAAGCGCGCGGGCTGGGAGACTTTCTCTGGGTCGGCCTCAACTCCGACGCCTCCGTCAGGCGCCTTAAGGGGCCCCGGCGCCCCATCAACAACGAGGCGGACCGCGCCCTAATGCTTTCCGGGCTCGCGGTTGTGGACGCCGTTATCCTTTTCGACGAGGACGACCCGCTGCGGCTCATCCTTTCCCTCAAGCCGGACATTTTAGTCAAGGGCGGGGACTGGCCCCCGGAAAAGATCGTGGGGGGGCGCGAAACCCTCGCCCGGGGCGGTAAAGTCTTGTCGCTGCCCCTCACCCCAGGACAGAGCACCACGAACCTCATCCAAAAAATCTTGGAAACTTACGCCCCATTCGCGAAGTAGCGCGCGGCGCTCCTTCGCGAAAGAGGCCGGGAGACTCTCATGGCTAAATCCCTTTTTGACGAAACCCTTTTGGGGGGCGCGAGCCTCCCTAACCGCTTTTTCCGCGCCGCCGTGGGCGACCGGGTCCCCGCGGGGGGCATGGGCGCGGAAAACTATAAGCTTTACGACGATCTCGCCAAAGGCGGGGTTGGCGCCATTATCACGGGCTTTACCAAAGTCGCGGAGAGCGAGGAGGAGTTTTTGCCGATCTTCTCCCTCGCGAGCGATTCCCAGATCCCCGCGCACCGTAAGCTGACCGATCTCGCCCACCAAAAAGGCGCGGCCATCTTCTCCCAGCTCGTCTATATCGGCTCGCACCACGGCAAGCCTTTCCCCGAGGACAATCCGCAAAACCCCCGCGCCCTCCCCTTTCTGTCCCCCAGCGGCCCCGCCCCGGGCGTGGCGGGCCCCTGGCCCCGGGCGATAACTCTCGCCGAAATCTCCCGCGTCGCCACGGAATACGGTCGCGCCGCCCAAAGGGCCCAGAAAGCGGGCTACGACGGCGTGGAAATCCACGCCGCCCACGGCTTTCTCTTAAGCCAATTCCTGTCCCCCCTCCACAATAAACGCTCCGACTCCTACGGCGGCGACGGCGCGGGGCGCGCGCGGATCGTCCGCGAGACCTACGCGGCCGTCCGCGCGGCGGTAGGGGAAAATTTTCCGACGCTCCTTAAAATTGACGTCCGGGACGGCGCGGTCGGGGGAGTGGACTTTAAGGAGACGCTCGCGCTCTGCCGCCAGCTCGCGGAGGACAAGTTGGACGCGGTGGAGGTCAGCGGCGACTGGTGGGAGCGCGAGAAAAACGAGAGGGCCTACTACCTCCAAGAGGCCGCGGCTTTAGCCTCCCAAACCAAGGCCAAGGTCATTTTAACCGGGGGCCTGCGCGAAAAAGACATGATGTTCCGTATCTTAAACGAAACGGATATCGCCTATTTCGGCATGGCGCGGCCCTTTATGGAAAACCCGGATCTCATTAACGCTTTCGCCCGCGGCCTTTAGCCGCCCCGGCGTGGAAAGCCCCGTTCCCATTTAACCCCGCCGCGCCGCCCGCGCGAGAGGCCCTTTACGCGAGAGGACTCTTAAAGGTCGCGGCGCGACGCGGCGTCCCCAGCGGGGGAGATCCGCGCGCCCTTTTCCTCCCACTCGGCGGCCAGGCGGCGGGCCCAATTTTCCAAAGCGGGAGCCAACTCCGCGAAGGGGTGGGAACTTATTCTCTCGCCTTTCACGAAAAGGCTCCCCTTCCCCCGGCCTCCGGCCACCCCTAAGTCCGCCTCGCGGGCCTCCCCGGGGCCGTTCACGACGCAACCCATGACCGCGATTTTTAAGGGGGCGCGCAGATCGGCCAGGCGCTTTTTCACGTCTTTTAAAAGCCCCGCGAGGTCTATTTCCGTCCGACCGCAGGTGGGGCAGGAGATAAACTCCACCCCCCGCCGACGCAGCCCCAGGGCCCTTAAAATGGCCCAGGCGGCTTCCACCTCCTCTTCGGGGGGCGCCGTTAGGGAAACCCGGATCGTGTCCCCCACCCCCTCGCTTAAGAGGATTCCCATGGCGACGGCGGATTTAGCCACCCCCGCGATTAAATCCCCGGCCTCGGTGACCCCCAGATGCTGCGGAATGTCGCTCCGACTCGCGAAAAGCCGGGCCGCGGCGACGGTGTCCCGGACGCTGGAGGCCTTTAAGGAAACCTTGAGGTTACGAAATCCCGTCTCTTCCACCGCGCGGATCTCTTTTAAGGCGCTCTCGACCATGGCCTCGGGGCCGCGGCCGTATTTTTGGGCGATTTCCCGGTCCAAAGAGCCGGAGTTGACCCCCACGCGCAGCGCGGCCCCCGCTTTCCCCGCGGCCTCGGCGATGGCGCGGACGCGCGCCGGGCCCCCGATGTTGCCGGGATTGATCCGAACCCCGCTGGCCCCGTTTTGGATGGCCAAAACGGCCAATTGGGCTTTAAAATGCACGTCCGCGATAATGGGCGCCGGGCTGGCGGGGACAATTTCCCGCAAGGCCTCCGCCGCCCGCTCGTCCGGGACGGCCACCCGGACGGCCTCCGCCCCCGCGGCGACGAGGCTTAAAATCTGGGCGATGGCGCGTCGCGCGTCGCGCGTGTCGGCGTTGGCCATGGTCTGCACCAGGACCGGGGCCCCGCCCCCGATGACGCGGTCTCCCAAAGTTACCCGCCGGGTCGCCATCTTATTCCTTTCCCCCGAGGGCGCGCGCCTCTGGCCGCCTCAGGGGGCCGCCAGGCGCGCGGGGCCATAAGCTTTCCGCCTAAAAAAAGGCGACGAGGGGCTCGTAGAGCTCGTCTTGGTCGACGACGTAGGAGAGGTGATCGCGCCCCGGGAGGATGAGGGTCCGCGCGTCGGCGAGGCTCGCGGCGATTTCTTGGGTGACTTCCGGTTTAACGATGTCGTTTTCCCCGGCGACCACCAAAGTCGGCGTCTTGACCCCCTTGAGGGAAGCGGGATCGATATTGGGCTCTTTCAGGGCGATCCCCAGCAAAGGGTATTTGCCCGTGTCGTGGAGCCTTTGGACAAAGGCCACGCCCTCCTCCGTCAAATCCTCCGGCCTGAGGTTCGCGCCCAAAACGGCCATTTTCCGCAAAAGGCTTTGGTCTTCGCGAGCGAGCAGAAGGCCCAAAATTCCCCCGTCGCTGAATCCCACGAGATTGACCGGGGCGATCTTCAGCTCCCGAATAAACTCGCGCGTGTCCGCGGCCATAAGATCGTAGGAAAATTCCGCCGTTTTCTCGCTTAATCCCTGACAGCGGCTGTCCAAGAGGTAGAGGGTAAAATGGGCGCGGAGCTTGGAGGCGAGCTTGTCAAAGATATGGCAGTCTTCGCTGTTGCCGTGGAGCATAAGCAAGGGGGGGCCGCTCCCGTAAGTTTCGTAATAGAGATCCACGTTGTTGGCTTTGACGCGCATGCCTTAAATCCTCGTGAAAACGCCAAACGCGCGAGCGTTTCGGAAAAACCGCCGCCACCGTCGCGGGGTCGCGTGGCCGCGGCGGCGCGAAGGGCTACCTTAGGGGAGAGCGAGCCGAGGGGGCGCCACGGCGCGCTTCGGCGATTCAAGCGGAGACGGTATGGAGACAAAAAAACAAAAAAATCAAAAGGCGAAGGAGAGAAATTCGCTTAAATGAAATATATGGATGGATGGATCGAAGGATAGATAGATAGATAGATAGATAGATAGATAGCGATATTGATGAAAGCGGGCGCGAAAAAATATAAAAAGCGGGAACGCGGCGCCCGCGCGCCGCCCGGGACGCCAAGCGCGAAAAGAGCGTTAAAATTAGGCAAAAATTAAGGGAAGGCCTCGGGCGCGGGTCCCCCCCAAATTTAAATGGCTCCGTTAAAACTATAGCAAAAAACGGCGCGTTTCTAAAGTTGGCTCAAAAGGCGCGCGGGAGCGCGGGGCGAGGGCGCCGCGCGGGCGATAGAAGCCTTAAAAAGCGCGCGCGAGATAAGGCACGCTACAAATCCGGCAGGCGGGTATTTCTCGAAAATTCCCGCGGGAGTGCGGCGCCCGCAAGGCCCGATACTCTTCCCCGCCCCAAATATCCAAAAGGCGCCGCTCTTTCGCGTCCCCCATAATGAGCCGTCTCTCCCAATCCCCGCAACAGGGCCCCACGGCGCCGTCCCAAAAAACGAAGGCCCGCCGAAAAAGGTCAGGGCAGCTAAAATTAAGCCCGCGGTTGAGGGGCTCGTAGTCTCGCGAAAGGTCCGTGGGGAGCCCAAAGCCGATTTCCGCGACGCCGAGGTCCCGGAAAAGGCGCAGATAGTCGGAGCGCGTTTTTTCGCTATCCCCCCCGTCCGCGGGGAGGACCATGCTGGCCCGGGTCTGGACGCTTTTGAGGCCCATCTCGTCTTTGCTTTGGATAAAGGCGCGGATATTGTCCAGAACGCCCCGAAAGGAGGCCCCGCGGCGGATCCTTTCGTATTCCGCTGGGTACGGGGAGTCAAAGGAAAAAAAAATGTCCGTGAGCCCCGCCTCCAAGAGTTCCCGGCCCTTGGCGGGCGTCAGGAGAACCGCGTTGGTGTTGAGCATCGCGTAGAGCCCCCGGGCGGCGGCGAGAGCTATCATGGCGGCGAGCTTGGGGTAAAGGAGGGGTTCCCCCAGAAAATTGAGCTTGACGGACCGCAGGCCCTCCGCCGCCCCCTCCTCCACGAGGCGCTCGTACAGGGCGAAATCCATGTCCCCCAGGCCCCGGGGCGCCCAGGCGGTCCGGCCCTCCCGAGCGTAGACGGTGCGGGGACACATGACGCACGCGAGGTTGCAGCGGTTGGTGGGATCGATGTCCAAGTGCAGGGGAAAGCGCCCTGGATCCATTTGGGACCCCCGCCGGTCCCACTCCAGGCGGTATTCCAGGTAGGAGGCCGGGCGGAAGGGCCGCCAGTCCAGCTCCGGGGGCGCCTTAAGCTCGTAATAGGTGGGTCCCCGGTAATGGGGCTCTTCCCGTGACTTGGCGACGCTCACGCCCGCGCGACTCCCTCTCTTCAAAAAAAGCAAAAATATTGTATTATTGCTGGGAGCCTCCCCCAATGGGGAAAGTCCCCTCCCGAAAAGGCCTTTACGCGCCTTTAAGGCTTATCGCCCGCCCTTCGAGATTCCCAGCCCGCTCCCATCCAGAACGAGGACGCTTTTTCATGCGTCGTTTCCGCTCCATTATACTCGCGACGGCTCTTTTCGCCCTCCTCGCTCCCTTAGTCTTTCCCGCTGGCCCCGCCCGGGCCCAGAGCCCGCCTCCCCCCATCGTCGAGAGAGGCGGACGCGAGTTTCGGATCGCCCCGGAGGCGGACGGCGCGCTTGACCCGGGCGCGCCCGCGCCGACCCTCCCCCCGGGCCCCGCAAGCGCCGCGCCCCCCGCGGCCCCGGGCCGCGGAACGGAACTGACCTTGGACAACATGGAAGAGGCCCTCGCCCTCGACGAGAGCCGCGAGGTCGCCTACGAGGGCCAGCTCTACGTCTGGCGGGGCAACGAGCTCTTCCGCCGGAACGCCGACGGCTCGCTGGCCTTAGTCGACTCCGTGGTGGAGACCCGCGAGGACGAGACCGGCCAGAAATGGCTCACCCAGGACAGCGAAGGCAACGTTTTAATCCAAGTCTCCCTGCGGGTCTGGGCCACCATCAATTTTGAGTACAATTCCGCGGAAATCCTCTCCGACTCCGAGGATGTCCTCCAGGCCTTCGCCCAGGCCCTGCTCTCCCCGGCCTTAAGCGACAAAAACCTTTTAATCGCCGGCCATACCGATAATATCGGCGGGGACGAGTTCAACCTGAAACTGAGCCGCGCGCGGGCGAGCTCCGTCGCCGACTGGCTCGCCGGCGTGGGGGTCTCCCCGGAAAGGCTCATCCTCACGGCCTACGGGAGCCAAGTCCCCGTCGCCGACAACGGCACCCCCGAAGGCCAGGCCCAGAACCGCCGGGTGGAATTCGTGCTCCTGCCCGGCAAGAGCTCTTAAATGGAGGGGCGCGCGCCATCCCCGCCCTGGCGGATTATCCCGGCCGGGCGGGCCGACTTAGGCGAGATTCTCGCTTTGCAGCGCCGCGCCTTTTACGCGGAAGCCGTCGCCCTGGGCAATTTCGCGATAAGCCCCCTGACCCAGGACGAGGCGGGCGTCCTTTCCGATTTTCTCCAGGCCACGCTCACGCTCAAGGCCGTAACCCCGGAAGGGGCCATCGTGGGCTCGGCGCGGGGCCTTAGGGAAGGGGACGCCACCCACGTCCGCAAATTAATCGTGGACCCGCCCTTCCAGGGCCGGGGCCTTGGCGCCGCTCTCCTTTCGGCCATCGAGGAAGCCCTCCCGGCGCCCCTCTTCAAGCTCTTTACCCGTCAAGGCAACGAGAAAGCCCTGTCCCTCTACCAAAAGCGCGGCTACCGGATCGTCGCCGTTAAGCCCTCGGGGGAAAATTTCAATTTCGCCTTTCTGGAGAAAAAGGGGCCAGCTTAAACTGGAAGCGCCGCTCTGGGGCGCTTCCCCTCTTCCGGCGGGGGCTCGCGCTGAGGGAGATCTCGTCTCCCCTCGCGGGAATCTCTTTCGCCAAAAATATATTCCTCGGCGTAAACTGCCTCCTCTCTTGAATTCGTTATTTTTTTTCTCTGCCTCTTATCGCGTTTATTGTGCCTCTTATGGCAATCGTTACGGCGGTAGGCGCTAACGCCAAAAATAACGCGGCGACTAAAGCGTAGACCATGTCATTCGTTAAATAGCGCGGGCCATACGAATCGCCGTATCGTAGAATTGGAGATTTAACCAATTTTATGAAAAAAAACAAAATTGCGCAAAATATAAACCAAAAAAAATAAATCGCGTGGTTGGACATTATCAAAGCTCCCTTTCTGTCTCTTATCGCGATTATTGTGCCTCTTATGGCAATCGTTACGGCGGTAGGCACTAACGCCAAAGCTAACCCGGCGCCTATTGCGGAGCACAGCTCAAGCCATAAATAGCGCGGGTCATACGAATCGCCGTATCGTAGAATTGGAGATTGAACCAAATTTATGACAAAATACAAAAACGCGCAAAATATAAACCAAAAAAAATAAATCGCGCCGTTGGACATTTTCAGATCTTCCTTTAAGCTTCTTAAAATTTATTAGACACCATTTTAGGACTTGACTAAGATATAATTTTAACATTTTTTTTAAAGCCGTTCAAGCCGTCGATGAGGAGATGAAGAGATGGGTCGCCAACCAATAGATCCTGGCCTGAACGGCCCCGCGTTGGCCTTCCGTCGTCAAGGCGGCCATATTGATTTTGGCGTTTCTTTCGGCTACCCCGCCTCGATTCGCGCGCGAGCCAGCCATCGCCAGGCGCCCGGAAAGCGGGAAGCGAAAACGGAAAGGCCTTGAAAAAGCCGCCCATCAGTCTCTTGAGGCCGTCGCCATTCTCGCTCTCGGACCGGGCTTCGGCCCGGCGCCGCGGCGGGACATAAGCGAAACTCTCCCCATCCTCACAAGAGATCCCGGAGGAGCGAACTGAGAGCCAGGGCGTCTTGGCGCGTCTCCAGCGCTCCGACAACCGCGATGGGGCGGGACGACTCCCGCCGCCCTCCGCGCGCGTATTCGCGCGCCGGAACTCCAAAAGCGCGCGGAAGGCGCCGCGCGGCGGGGAGCCGCTGACGATTAACGGCAAACGTGAATATTTGTTTATCTAACCTGACTTGGCGGTCTCCGGCGAACGACGATCTTGGGCAAGAGGGGGAAGAAAGGAGCGGAATCCTTTCGAAAGTGGGGCTCCCTTAGGCCGCTGGCGCGGAAGCGCGAACTCGGATTGCCCTCCAAAGCGGTCATCCCCCGGGGCTCGCGCCCACAGGCGGAGACAGGCGCGCGCTATTTTTCGCGAAGCCCGTGACCTTACCGCCTCCAAGGCCGCCCAAGGCGCTAAGGCATGCGCAGCTCGTCGAAGCTAAAAATAACCGTCCGGGGGTCCACGTTGGGCCCATAGACCGGCAAGAGGGTTTCCTGATAAGCGCGCATGAAAAAATTGTCTTTGGTGAGGTCCGCGATCTCGTCGCTAAGCCATCGCGACAGCTCCAAGTTCCCTAATTTCACGGCGGGGGCCACCGCCCCCACGTCCCCCACGCTGTCGATACCCTTGACGTAGCCCGGGTTATTTTTGATCCAGGCGGACAGGAGAGCGCTGTCGTGGGCCAGGCCCACGCCGCTCCCGTTCATGAAGGCGTTGATGGCCTCCGCGTTGTCCGGGAATTTTAAGAGCCTCACCTTGGGGTAGCGCCCGCGGAAAAAAGATTCCGCCGTGCCGCCTTCCACCACGACAAGGGTCTGATTTTCCAAGGCGGCCGCGTCGGTTATGATCTGGGCGCCACGGCTCACCACCCCAATGGTGGTTTTGAGGTAGGGATAGGCGAACTCCACGAGCCGCAGCCGCTCGGGGGTGACGGTTAAATTGGCCAGGACAATGTCCGCCCGGCCCGACTGAAGAGCCGCGATCCGCTCGGCCTGGCTTACCACGACAAACTCCGCGGCGTCTGGCGAGCCCAAAATATCTTGGGCGATTTGGCGGCCCAGATTGACGACGAAACCCTGGTGACGGCCGTTTTGGTCCACAAAACTGAAGGGCGGGGTGTCGCCGTACACGGCGACGCGGACCTTCCCGGCTCTTTGGAGGAACGCCAAGTCCCCGTCCGCCGCGGCCAAATTGACCCAGAGGAGAATTAAGAGCAGCGAAAAAAGCGCGCGGGCCAGTTTCGGCGCCATCCTCGAGCGCGCGAAGTTAGAACTTCCCCTCAAAGTCCCCATAAATCCTCTCAAAAACGCCTTGCCGCGGGGGGCCGTGAGCCCGCCGCGGGCGAGGAGCGCCTTTTAAAATTGTAAGCGTGAGCGGACGCGAGCGCCGCAAAGGCCCAGGGCCAATCTTGGGGGGCGCGTCCATGAGCCCCGAGTCTAGAAAAAAAGCGAAAATCTGTCAAAACATTCGCCGTCACGCGGCAAAAATTATAAAAAATATTTTAACGGCGACCTTTATTTTTTAACTAATAAAGCTCCATCCGCGAAAAATCTCAGCAAAGAATCAAAGAGACGCGCCTCGATTGGCGAGTCGGACGGCTCTTCTTGAAAATATATTTTTTGACGCCTGGAAGGCTATCTGAATGATGGCGTGGGAATCCGGCGACCGCCCCTGACGCGCCATTAATCGCGGATCCTGGCTATAGACATGACGTGGGTTAGAGAAAAACATTGAGGCGCCCGATAGACGCGACCTTGTTAAAGGCCAGCGCGGCCATTAAGATATTATTAAGAGACATTGAGACGCCAGATAATACAATATATATTCAAAGCTATAAATATATTTATTAGCAAATTTAGTATAATTAAAGTAAATAATCATATTTTTTATGATAATTATTTTGTCGCCCCGGTAGCGTTCGTCTCATGCCCAAGTTAAGTCTAGAGCCCTTTCGCGCCGGCTATCCAACCCACGTCACGTCTCTAGCCAGGCCGCCGCGTTCGCTTTTCGATTTGAGAGAAGGCGCGTTTTTTTCCAAAAATCGGCGCGGCTCTCTTCTAAGCCATGAATTTTGACGGCGCGCTCGTCTTGAATAGAGAGAAGATTACGCTCGAAAGAGGCCAACAGGCCGCCAACTTCGTCAATCCCGGCCTTCAGGGTCAACTTCAACTCTGGCAAAGGGCGAAAGATGGGTAAATCTTCGCGTAAGGCGCTGTTTGCCCCCTCCCAAGGTCATCGGGCGGCGGAGAAGAACTATTTAGGATCTTTCCAATATTTATAGCATATAATAAGTTATAGTAATTGTATAGTTGATATTTATTAATAATTACGCGTAAATAATATATTATAATTGCCTTTTTCAGTTAAATATTAAAATTAGCTAGCGCGCCCACCCCAGCGCCCCTCCAGTGGCGGTTCTCGTCTATACTCTAAGATGAATGGATATATTTTTTTCATATAAATCAAAGTTTATAGACTTTAAATCATAATTTAAAATATTTATTAATATTTTTTATTCATATAACTAATAATAAATTATATTTGTTAATATTTTTAGCGCGAAATTAAAGACGCGTCGCGCAATAAACATTTAATTATACATATAAATATATTTTTATGGTTATATGTAAACAATTTATTATTATATTAAATATTATACCATTATCTAATAGATTTTGAATATTTTTTATTAGGGCTTTCCATATTTTTGTCGTCGACGTCAACTATTAAAATCTTCCTTCTTGGCCGCGGTCGCGGAGCAAAAAAGATAGAAGCGCGTTTTAAAAACGAAGCGCGGCTAAATTCGCCGCGCCCTGTCTTTATTGATTTGTTATATTGTGTCGCTTAACCGTCTTTATTCCTAATTGCTTGACGTCAAAAAAAATGATAGATTTAAAAAAAAGAGGCTTAAAAATAAGGTAGTTAGATAAGGAGATCCCAGCGCGTCGAGCCATCTTCCTCATTTTCGACCTTCTCCTAAGTCTCAATATCTTGTGGTTCATGTTTAGCTAGTTTTTTTGTTAATTCTTGTCCAGCCCATGGCGTCCCCGCGTCCCCTCAATCCGTTAACGCCCCCCCATGGCGCGTTAAGCGACGCCAGGGCGGGCCTTTCGGCCTTCGCCTCTTGAGGATGGCGGCGCAACGAGATATCGCTATGCCAAAACATTCCAAAAGCCCACTCCGCGTCTCCCGGTCCGGCGGCGCCTTCCGGGTCCCCCACGCCGCCCTGACCCTGATCATCGCGTCGAGCTTCCTCTTTGTCCTCGCGGCGGTCGGGACGGCGCTCGCCGGGGCTATTCAAACCGGAGATCAAGCCGGGCTTGATTCCGAATTCATAAATAATAACGATCTTCTGATAACTTTCGGAGTGAGCGAGGTTCTGGTTGACGAGATCGGCAGTCCACTGCAGCGGATGAAGGCGCGTTTGGACGGTAGGACTCTGCGGGGTTATTCGGGGCAGGACCAGTACCTGTCCGGAGCCGCGACCATTATCAGCGCTTGGCTTGATAGCGCGGTCCGGCCTGACGCCGGAGGGGTCCTCCCCGCTCTGACGATTCCGGCGGACGGAACGGGATTCGTCGCCGTCACTGAAGCGTTCGCGGGTATCGATACGGGAGACTTGAATGTTATAACGCCTCAAACCGCTTCCACTTGGACGATTCCCGTGACCGCCGGAACCTTGACGGACGCTGACAAACTCAAGCTGATAGACGTGAACGCCAACAATTTCGGGATAACCGGGGTCGCGTTCCGTGATTTTAGCGTCAAAGTCGACTTCAACGTGGCCCCGGACACGACGAGGCGGGTGGTCAGGAACCCGTTCATCGGGAACGGCGCGGACTCCAATAATAAAAGTCTCGGGACCTTGTCCCAGAACTATTTTGAAAATATCAACGTGCTCATGAACTCTTCCAACTACGTCGGCCCTAACAAGGAGGCGCTCATCGCCGGCGGAGGAGTGATCGGCATGTCCACGACCTCCGGGAATATCGTCATCCAGGACGTGGCGGGAAACTTGTTCAGAAACATATCGGTCAAGACTTCCAGTACCGTCCCGTCAACGCCCATATCGGCGCCATACCTGGAGGGAGGAGGGATAATCGGCCTCGATATGGAAGCCACCGCGGCGTCGAGCCTGGGAAGCGTCACGATAGCTAAGGTCCGCGACAACTTCTTCCAGGATATCATCGTTGACATAACGGACATAATCCTGGGCGGGGGGTTGGTCGGCGTTCACAGCAACTCGCAGAGCAATTCCCAAGTGGCGTACTCGAAGCTGGGAGACGTTACCGGGAATATTTTCGGTACCGGCGCGGGCGCCGAAGACGGGCCGTGGATTCCTATTCAGGACTGGTCGATCAGCGTCAACGCGACATACTCCCTTAGGGGCGGCGGGGTCATCGGGGCGAACGCGTATACCAACGCGGACGTCGAGATTACCAATGTCTCCAATAACCTTTTCGCGGGAATTAAAGTTTCAACGGGCACTTATATCAGCGGAGGCGGAATAATCGGTCTGCAGGTAAACGATAATGATATTGATTCCCAGTTAAAAAAGACTATAGACGCGCCAGAGATCTGCGGCGATATGTTAATGTGCGGGCTCGGCGCCGGCCTCGGTAAGGCGAACGACAACGCGTTCATTAATATAAGCGTCACCGCGGGGACTACCGAGACTTGGGTAGGTCTTCAAGGAGCGGGGCTATATACCGGAGGCGATATCGAGGGAGGCGGCGTCATAGGCGTAAGGTCCAACAAGGGGCCCGCCGACATGGAGGAGGTAAAGGGCAACGTTTTCAGAGGGATTACGGTCACGGCGCTGACCAGGTCCCCTTCCATGACCGCCACGACAAAAGCGAACGGCAACATCAAAGGCGGAGGCGTCATCGGAGTCCACTCAAGCTCTTCCGCTCAAATCAGTTCGCTCGAAGACAATTATTTTGACGATATCGCGATAAGCGCGGCTGGGTTCATCCTGGGCGGCGGATTGGTCGGGGTAAACGCCTCCAGCGTGGACAGCTCCGCGTCCGTAATGCAGAATTTTACGCGAAACTCCGTCACGGACACTACGGTATACGCGGCGTACGGCATCACTGGCGGAGGCGTGGTCGGCGTCGTCACGTCCGGGACAGCCACTTTCGCCGCTTCGGTGGGCTTTTCCGACAGCGTGTTCAAAGGCGTCACCGTCGAGACTGACAAGTTCATAAGGGGCGGCGGGATAATAGGGATGTCTGGCCAGACCCAGTACGACAATGTCTTGAGTTCAGCCTTGAGCGGCAATCTTTTTGAGGACATAATCGTTAATACGGGATCTCCGGTCAGCGGGGCCTATTCGGCGTCAGCCGCCAGCGGGACGTATATCGAGGGCGGAGGGGTAATTGGCCTTCTCGGAAACGGCGCGGTCTCCAGCGTAAAAAACATTTCCGCTAACGCGTTCAAAAACATTACGGTCAATTCCGGAGCGTACATAGACGGCGGCGGGATTATCGGCGTGAACGGCAGAGTCAACACCACCGTGTACGCCGGCGTGGAGACCATGACCGACAACGTGTTTCTGGATAACAGGATCACCGCCGAGAACGGCTCGATCATGGGGGGAATATTCTACTCCTACGGGCTTTCCGGAGACATGACGATAAAAAACGCGACGTTCAAGAACAATTATTTCGCGGCGGTTGTCTCGGACCAGGCCGCGTACTCTCCGGGAACCTTCGGAACCGGTTTCGCGGCTCCCGCGGTGGTTTACGGCACGGTCACCATAGACACGGGTTTGCAAAAGGCGGGCAATCTCCCCAACAAGCTTACCCTCACGGCGAGTTCCGGGGAGGAAACGATCTTTTCCGGCAACGTGGCGATGGACGAGTGGGGCTCCGGCGACGCGAGGGCGTCCTATTCAATATATTTCGGCGGCGTCATAGGTTACGAGGACCAAAATCCCAATCCCACCCTCGCGACCCAAAACAGTCCGCCTTTCAAGTTGGTGGAAGACGATCCCGAGTCCGACGGTCTTTTGGTCATAGCGCCGGAGGCGGGAGGCGCGGTCGCGCTGGAGGATCCCATAAGGGTCCGCCAGACCAAGCTTAGCGACCCGTCGGTTCGCCTGGGGACTTTCGGCATGGAAGTCGCCGGACTGGGCGAATTCCGGTGGGGAGGCGACAACCTCTTTGAAGTCAAGGCGGACGACTCAGCGCATGTCACGAAAAACGAAATAAATTTCAGAAACTTAAGCTCGACGGTCCTTCTGCCCGGCATGACCTTGGAAGCGGTCAACCACCGCTTTCTCATGGAATCCGGGGCCCTCCTGTCAGTCGCCGGAAGGAACGGCGCCCTTCTCACGACGATCGCCGTGGAGGAATTCTCGTCCGTTGGCGGGATACATTTCGTTTTAAACGGCGAGGACGTGAACGATCCCACGAAACCCCTGCTCACGATAGTCGCCCCGGCCGCCGGCGGGATAGATCTCACGGGGGCGACGGTCACCCTGGGGAACTTCGCCCTGAACCGCGAGTTGGAGGTGGGGGACGAGTTCTATCTCGTGGACGGGCGCGTCGACTCGCCCAGCCACGCCGGGGCGCTGACCTTGGACGTCGATGGCAAGCCGGTCTCCAACGCCACCGCGACGGTCACTGGCGTCGGCCAGGCCGAATACCTGTTGGTTCTGGACGCCGAGGTTAACCCCGCCAACATACCCGACACCGCGTTTCTCAACGCCGCAAACAGCGGAGGCAGGTTTCTCACCGCCAGAATCGCGGAGGTCTATACCTTTAATCCGCCGCCGCCGGGCCCGGTCCACGTGGACGTGGTGACAGAGAGCTACTCCGCGGGGTCCGCCCATATCTCCCTGATGGGTTCCTGGGTGGCGGAGCACAGCTACCAGGCGGCCGACATCGCCTTCGGGGCCGGAGGGGCGCGCGCCGAGTCCGCTGGGGAGGAGCCTCCGTCCTGGTCAATATTCGCCGGCGTGGACGGCTCCCGCTACACCGTGAAGGAAGGGGCGGACGTGGACATCCGGGGCGCCCAGGCCGTGCTGGGCGCCGCCCGCAAGATCCGTCTGGACTCCGGGGAATTTCTTATCGGGGCCTTCCTTGAGGCGGGCTCCTTCGAGTACAAGGTGGCGACCCGTCTGGTCCGTGGCGGCGAGGCCGCTGGCGGGAACGGCAGGTCCAAGTCCGCTGGCGGCGGGCTCATGGCCCGCGCGCTGTGGAATAACGGTTTCAGGGTCGAGGCCTCGGCGAGGGCGGGCGGGCTCGCGAACCGCTTCACTTTCACGGAACTGCCCTCCGGTCACGGGTTCCACGGGCGCTACGACCTCAATACCAGTTATCTGGGGGCTACCCTGGGCGTCGGACACTCGTTCCAGACGACCGAGAACTCGACCCTGGATCTCGTGGCCAGAGGCTACTGGACCAGGATCGACGGGAATTCCGTCCTGGTGGGCCAGGACCACACGGTGGATTTCGGGACCTCCGACGCCTTCCACGCCCGCGCGGGCGCCAAGTTCGGATTCGACGCCGGCGCGCGCGCCAGGCTCTATGTGGGCGCCTACTACGACCGCGAGTTCAGCCACGGGGTGGACGCGAGATCCGGAGGAATGAATCTGGAGCAGAACGACATGAGAGGCTCAACCGGCATATTCGAGGTGGGGGCGATCGCGCGCCCGTCCGCGAGCGACCCGGGCTTTACCCTATCCTTCGGGGTCCAGGGCTTCGTGGGTAGGATCCGGGGCTTCTCCGGAGGCTTACGCGCTGGCTGGGAGTTCTAGGGGCGCCTCGGTGGCTTTAAGGGAAGCGCTCCGTCCGGATGAAACGGAAGGTCCTTCCCGCGCTCGGCCCGGCGCGCCCCATCTCTTGGGGACGCGGAACTTGGGGAGACGCGCGAGTCTTCCTTCGCCGCGCAGCGTCCGGCGGCGGCGCGCGACCGCGCCAGCGGATATTGGAGTTGGCGCCCGCTTGAGGCGACCGCTGGAGACCAACCGCGCGGGTTCTTCCGCCCGGAAGCCTCAGGTCCGACGCGGACAGGCGGACTGGACGAGCCGGACGCTGGAGGCGCGCTATCTGGAAGCGCGGGCG
Source organism: Deltaproteobacteria bacterium (assembly GCA_031265205.1). Lineage (GTDB taxonomy): Bacteria > Desulfobacterota > Desulfarculia > Adiutricales > Adiutricaceae > JAISCZ01. The sequence continues at coordinate 14,692 of JAISCZ010000064.1, read as the reverse complement.
CCGTCCGCCCGCGCGCCGTCAACCGCGCCATGGGAGAAAAGAGCGCGAGCGCGATTTCTTTTGGCGAAAACGTCTCCGCCGCTTCCCAGCCCTCAAGATCGCGCGCGGCGGGAGCGGCGGGAAGTTTCCCTCCCGCTAGCCTGGGGCGCGCGCCGCCCCCTCGCGCAAAAACCCCAGAGCCCTTTTCCAAAGGCCCTGGGGCTCAAGCGCCCGGTCGCGGGGGGATTATTTAATGAGAGTTTTACCGCCAATAACCGGAATGGGCAAAAATTTGCCCTGCAGACAAACGATTAAGCGCCAAATGGCGATAACGCTTCCGACAATATTTCCAATCGATAGCACCGCTACCGCCAAACCAAAGCTTAACTGCATGAGAATCCCGAAGACCACGGAGAGCCCGATAAAGTATAGAAAGAGCAAAAAGCCCTGGTTGACGTGCGCCCTGGCGAACGGGGAATCTTTGGCGGCGAAAAGCGGGATGAGGAACAGGATGCCTAAATAGGAAAGGCAGGCGACGACCTTGTTCCGCTCAATGTCCGCGGGGTCAAAAACAGGCGCGCTTGTGGCGACGTCGGGACGAATGGGAGAGGACTGATATTCATTGGCCATAAAAAAAACTCCATGCGAAAAAGGGAAAAAGGGAAATGGCGGCGGGGCGCCGCGCTATCGATAGAGAATTCGGAAGGGCTTAAAGGCGCCGAGGCTTTGGCGCGAGAGCGCGGAGCGCTCCCGGACGGGCGCGCGCGCCTGACGGTCGCGACGCGACCCACGAGGGGGGCGCCGCCTCAGCCCGCCTCGGGCGGGGGCGGCGCTCCGCCAGGCGAGCGCCGCCAAGCCGATTCCCGCCACCGACGGGACCCGCGCGCGAACGCGCGCGAAGAAGAGGAGGAGGGGGAAGAATGAGGAAGAAGAGGAGCGAAAGCCTTGGGCGCGCGCGGGCCCACGCGCTTGGAATTCGGGGGCGCCAAGAGAGGAATCAAAACCGAGAGGCCAAGGCGGGAAAGACAGGCCAACAATTTGTTAGTCTCAACGTCAGCGGGGTCAAAGGCCAACCCCCGGTTGGGGCCATATCTTCGGTCATCGCGCGAGCCTCTCGAAAAGCTTATAAGAATTAAATCTCCCACAATCCTTTATTTTAGCAAATTTTCCGCCGCGTGGGGCGCTTTTTCCGCTCCTTGGGCGAAAGTTGGCTAAAAAAGCGGAAAAAGCTCTCTCCCAGCGATCCCGCCGCGCGCTAAAGATGAGGATATATTCAAACTAATTATTATTAATTTCATGCTATAAAATACTAATTTTTTAATTTTTATATCTTAAAATCTATAATAAATTATTTAAATACCGCGCTAATTATATCCGTTCACGTGGAAGAGCGAGAGGGGACTGAGAGACTGAAGGCGCTTTAGGGCGTAACGACTGACGCCTTGGCGACCCCAGTGGGACCGTGAGGCGCGGAGGGCGGGAGGCCCTGGGGGGTTGAGCCGCTTGTGGGAGAGAGCGCTTGTCGTCCGCGCGGAGGGTTGGGCCAGCTTAAGGGCCTCGCCCCCGCGATATGGATACGCTCTCTTACTCGCCTTTTTTATAATCCCAGGCGCCTGGCTATGACACGCCTTTTGGCGCGCGACCGCCCGCCACGCGAGCGCAAGGGCGTTTGGCGCCTGAATGGTCGGTAGGCTGAATCAGGGGAACGATACTGGCGAGGTTAGGCGCGCCAGAGGCTTTGGCTAAATCTAGCTCATAGGCCATTTGCAGGTTCAACCAAAAGCGCGGCCCGGTGCTGAAGAGCTTGCCCAAACGCAGAGCGGTATCGGCGGAAACGTTTCTTAAGCCGGCGACAATCTGGCTGACGCGGTTGGCCGGAACGCCGATGGCCCTGGCCAGTTCCGCCGCGCTCAAATTCAGGGCGTCCATTTCGTCCCTCAGTATTTCGCCTGGATGAATGGGAGCGCTAGGCATAATTTCTCCTTATTTATGATAATCGACAATTTCAACGTCGCCCGGCCCTGGAGCGCCCAATGGCCAGGTAAAACAAATTCGCCAACGGTCATTGACGCGGACGCTGAATTGGCCCTTCCTGTCGCCTCGTAAGGCTTCAAAGCGGCGACTTAAGCAAAAGGGTCAAAGTTTCCAGCCGGTCGGCCGCGTCAAGTATCCTTAAGCCGTTTTTCCGCCTGAAGGCGGACGCTCGCCCAAGCTCTGACATTTTCGCCCTCATAGAGCCGCTGAACTTTGGGATCTCTATAACTCTGGATCATATCCGCTCCATTAGCGCGAACTATAAATGAATATACGCGATACGTCAAGCGTATTTTAACTCTGGACGCGGTTTGCCCTGACCCTTTTTCGCCCAAAGATTGGCTCTCCCGTCGCTAATGGGCGTCATGGCCCGAGGAAGGATTTCAGCGCGCTTCTTTTTGGCGAAGCCGCCACTCATTTAGGCCATGGTGGCGGCGAGCGCGTCTTGGGCGAACTGGCGGCGATTTTACGGGGAAGCGAATTGGGGAACGCTTAAGGCGCTTTTGGAAATTCCCCTGACGGGAGAACCGCGACTTTGTTGAGCTAAGCGCTTTAAGATCCGCTCTATGGCCGCCGCGAGGCGCCAGTCCCCGTTAAAGAGCCCGCCGCTCGCGGGGGCTCACGGCTTTCAGGGGGCGCCCACGGCGCTTTGGGGCCGCGCGAGCGGATAGCCCCCCCTTGGAAAGCGTCGCGCCGGGCGCCGGAGCTTGAGCCGATGGGGGCCCGTTTCGCTCGAGGGGCGCCCTCGTCTATCCTTAACCTTAAGACAAGTGGCGAGGCGACTTTCCATCGCCGGGGGCCCGGGGACCCGGGGGCGGCCCGGCGGCCCGCTCTCTGTTGCCTCCAAGGCCCTTATCCTTTATAATTTCCCTTTTAAGGGCCAAAATTTCTCTTTTGGCCCTTTCTCTCTCTTTCCCTTTTTCGGGCCTTACCCTTAAGTCCCAGCCCCAACCCCATGCCTTCCCCCAACGAAACCCTCAGCAAAACCTTCGAGCGCCATGAGGCCGAAAAACGCGTTTACGCCCTATGGGAAGAAAACAACCTCTTCCGAGCCGACCCCGCGCGCCCCGGCGAGCCCTTCGTCATCGTCATCCCGCCCCCTAACGTCACCGGCAACCTGCACATGGGCCACGCCCTGGACAATACCCTCCAGGACGCGCTCATTCGCTTTCACCGGATGCTCGGGGACAATACCCTCTGGATTCCGGGGACGGACCACGCCGGCATCGCCACCCAGGCGGTGGTGGAAAGAAGTCTCGCCGCGGAGGGCGTGACCCGCCAGGAACTGGGCCGGGAAAAATTCCTGGAAAAAGTTTGGGCCTGGAAAGAAGAGTTCGGGGGCAAAATCATCGGCCAACTGAAACGCCTCGGGGCCTCCTGCGACTGGTCCCGGGAGCGCTTCACCATGGACGCGGGGCTTTCCCGGGCCGTGCGGGAAGTCTTCGTCACCCTTTACGAGGATGGGCTGATCCGCCAGGAAGACTACGTGATCAACTGGTGCCCGCGCTGCCAAACGGCCCTCTCGGATATCGAGGTGGAGCGCGAGGACCGCGAGGGGACCCTCTATTACATTGTTTACGAGGGCGTCGACGGGGCGCCCCCCCTAACCGTCGCGACCACCCGGCCCGAGACCGTCTTCGCGGACGTGGCCGTCGCCGTCAATCCCCAGGACGCGCGCTACCGCGACCACAAATTCGTGAAAGTCCCCTTCGTTAACCGGGCCGTCCCCGTTATTTTCGACTCCTACGTGGACATGGAGTTTGGGACGGGGGCCCTCAAAGTCACCCCCGCCCACGACGGCAACGACTTTAAGATCGGCAAGCGCCACGATCTCCCCATCTTTTCCTGCGTCGACAAAGACGGGCGCCTCAACCGGGAGACCGGCCCCTACGAGGGCCTGGACCGCTTCGCGTCCCGCGCCGTTATCCTCGCCGACCTCGAGGCCAAGGGCCTGCTCGCCAAAACGGAGCCTCTCCAGCACGCCTTGGGAGTCTGCTACCGCTGCCGGACCCCCATCGAGCCGCTCCTTTCCCTGCAGTGGTTCGTCAAGACGGAAAGCTTGGCCAAAAGCGCCGCGGACGCCGTCCGCGACGGAAGGATCAAGATTGTCCCATCCTCCTGGGAGAACACTTTTTTCAATTGGATGGACAATATCCGCGACTGGTGCGTAAGCCGGCAGCTCTGGTGGGGGCACCAAATCCCGGCCTGGAAGTGCGCGAGCTGCGGCAAAACCCACGTCCTGCGGGAAGACCCCACGGACTGCCCGGACTGCCACGGGCCCCTCGCGAGGGACCCGGACGTCTTGGACACCTGGTTCTCCTCCGGGCTCTGGCCCTTCTCGACCTTAGGCTGGCCGGACGAGACGGAGGACCTCAAGCGCTATTACCCCACCACGGTTCTGGTCACGGGTTTCGACATCATCTTCTTCTGGGTGGCCCGCATGATGATGATGGGCCTCAAGATCATGAAGGAGGTCCCCTTCCGGACGGTGGTCCTCCATCCCCTGGTCCGCGACGCCTCCGGCCAGAAGATGAGCAAGTCCAAAGGGAACGTCATCGATCCCCTGACCATCATCGACGAGTACGGGGCGGACGCTTTCCGCTTTACCCTGGCCTCCCAGGCGGGCTCGGGCCGCGATCTGAAACTGAGCGCGGAGAGGGTGGCGGGATACTCCCGCTTTATCACCAAGCTCTGGAACGCCGCGCGTTTCGCCCTCCCGCTCCTCCAGGGCCCGCCGCCCACCCCGCTCCCCAAGCCCCAAACCCTCCCCGACCAATGGATCCGCTCGCGCCTCGCGGTCGCGACGATGGCGGTCAACGCCGCTTTAAGGGAATTTTCCTTCGACCGCGCCGCGGAAACCCTTTATCATTTTATCTGGGACGAATTCTGCGACTGGTACCTGGAACTGGCCAAGCCCCTCCTCTACGGGGACGACCCGAAGCTTAAAGAAAGCGCCGCCCAAAACCTTTACGCCGTTTTCTCCGAAACCCTGGCCCTTCTCCACCCCATCGCCCCCTTCGTGACGGAGGAGCTTTACTCGCGCCTCCCCGGGGCGAAGGGCTTTCTGATGGTCGCCCCCTTCCCGCGGGGACGCGCGGAGGACCGCGACGAGGCCGCGGAAAAAAACGTCGGCTACCTCATGGACGTCTGCCGCGCGGTCCGCCAGACCCGGGCCGACTTCGGGCTCGCGCCGGGGGCCAAGGTGGCGCCCGTCGTCCAAAGCTCCGACGGGGAGATACTCTCGCTCCTCCGGGAACGCGCGCCCCTCCTTCTCAAGCTCATGGGCGCGAGTTCCCTCTCCTTTTCCGGCGACCCCGGGGCCAAACCCGCCGACGCCGCCACCGTCATCCACGCCTGGGGCGAGGTCTGGACGCCCTTGGCCGGCCAAATCGATCTGGAGGCGGAAATGGGCAAGAGGCTCAAAGAGATCGCCAAACTCGAAAAAGAGCTCGCGGCGGCCCGCCAGAAGCTCCAAAACCCCGCGTACGTCCGCAAGGCCCCCCCGGAGATCGTGGAAGAGACCCGGGAAAAGCTCGCGAGCGCCGAGATTCGGCTCCAAAGCGCCCAGCGGTCCCGCGACCTTATAGGCGATCTGACGCGCGCGGCCCGCTAAAGCCCCGCGAGGCAAGAGACATGACCCTCAATCCCCTCATGAGCCAGATCATCCAGATAGCCCTCCAGGAAGACTTGGGCCAGGGCGATCTCACCACCAACCTGGTGGTCCCCCACAACTTGACCGCCCGCGCCAAGGTCCTGGCCCGCAAGCCCTTGGTCCTCTCGGGGACCTTGGTTTTCGAGACCGTGATGCGCCAGGTCGACCCCCAAATCGAGTGCCGAATCCTCTTTCCCGACGGCTCCAAGCTCGCGCGGGGCGACATGGCCATTATCCTGGAGGGCCCCGCCCGCTCCATTCTCGCGGGGGAAAGGGTCGCCTTAAATTTCCTGATGTGTCTCTCGGGGGTGGCGACCCTCACGAGCGCTTACGTGGAAGCCATCGGCCCCGACGGGCCCCAGCTTCTGGACACGCGCAAGACCTCCCCGGGCCTGCGGGGCCTCGTCAAGACCGCGGTGCGCCACGGCGGCGGCAAAAACCACCGCTCGGGCCTCTTTGACGGCATCCTGATTAAGGACAACCACGTGCTCGCCGCCGGGGGCGTCGCCCAGGCCCTGGCCCTGGCCAAGGCCAAGGCCCCCGTGGGCCAAAAAATAGAGATCGAGGTGGAAACCCTCGCGGAAACCCTCGAGGCCCTCAGGGGCGGGGCGGACATTATCCTTCTCGACAACATGAGCCCCACGGAGCTGAAAAAGGCCGTCGCCCTCGCGGAGGAATTTTTCGCGCCCAACCCCCGCGCGGTCATCCTCGAGGCCTCGGGGGGCATTGATTTTGAGTCCCTTTCCACCTACCGGGACACCGGGGTCGACTACATTTCCCTGGGGGCCATCACCCACAGCGCCCCCGCGGCGGACCTGGCCTTGGATTTTGAGCCCAACGCCTTCGGGACGGACCGCTCCCGATGATGGACACCCAGATCTTCAATCTGCCCCTTTCGGTTCCGGCGCTTTCCCTCTATATCCTCATCGCGGAACTGGCCGACTTGGGGATCCGGCCCACCCCGGAGGAGATCGCCGCCCGCTTCCCCGCCCCGGAGGGCGAAAGGGACACGGCCCTCGCGGATCTGCTCTCCTACGGGGTCATCTACCCCAATGGCCCCGGAGGGGATTTTCCCCTCTCTTACCACCCTAACCCCGCGTCCCGGTGGAAACCTCGCGCGGAAGGGCGCTAGTTTTTTCCCGTTTTTTGGACTTGGCCCGAAGGTTTGGCTCGGCCCCGCGGGGCCAGGGAAGGCGCCCCGGCGCCCCGACCCCTGAAGGAGCGTTAAAAGTGCGGCGTTATTTTCCTCTTTCATTTAAATCGCGCGGCGCGGCGCGGCCCGCGACCCTAGGGCTCCTCGCCCTCGCTTTGGCTTTGTCTTTGGCTTTGGCTTTGGCTTTGGCCCTCACCCCCCTCACGGCCCGCGCCCAAGAGCCCGCCGTCCCGCCGGATCCAGCGGCCCAAGCGGCCCCGGCGGATCCGGTCGAGCCGGTCGAGCCAGTCGATCCGGTCGAGCCGGTCGAGCCAGTCGATCCGTTCGATCCAGTCGAGCCAGTCGAGCCAGTCGAGCCGGCCGAGCCGGCCGCCCCGGCGAATCCGACCGCCCCGGCGGATTCGGTCGCCCTCGTCCTCGGCGAGGACTACCGCGAGGCCGTGACGCCCCTGCCGCTTCTCGCCGAGACCGAGCCCCCCCTCGAACTCGTCTATATCTTCTGGTACGGCTGCGGCACCTGCCGCCGCCTGGACCCTTTAGTCTCCCAGTTTTTCAAAACCCTCGCCCCGGACGTGAAATTTACCTCCGTCCCGGCCCTCTTCGCCCCCAACGCCACCTGGATGGCCCACGGCAAACTCTTTTTCGCCCTCGAATACCTGGGAAAAGAAAAGGCGCTCCACGCCAAGGTCTTCGCCGCGGTCCAGGACAACTTGGACTCGACCGGCCACGGCGGGGGGCTAACGACTTTCCCGGAGCAGCTCGCCTTCGCCAAGGAAAATGGGATCGCGGAGGCCGATTTCGCCGCGGCCTACAACTCCCCCGAAGTGGAACGGAGGATCCAGGCGGTTCTGGCCTTCGTGGATAATCTGGACATTGACTCGGTCCCGGCCATGGGCGTGGGCGGGCGTTACTCTTTTTCCATTTCCCGCGCGGGCGCCGGGCGCTTTTTCCAGACGGCCGAGGCCCTTTTGGAGGCCGAAAGGGCCCGCCTCGCCTCCCCCGCCCAAAATTAGGGCCCCAAGAGGCTAAAGGCCTCCCTCGCAAGGCGCTTGACATGAGCCCCCCGTCGCTTTTCCAACTGCCCCGGCTCCTCCTCGCGGATTTCTGGGGAACGCTCGCCGCCGCCGCGCGCGGGCGCGCCCTCTGGCTATTGGGGGCCGCGCTCGCCCTGGGCCTCGACCTTTTCTCCTACGCCTTTTTCCAGGGACGCCTCAAGCTCGCGCCCTGTTCCGAGTGCGTCCTGATCCGGGCCTATTGGATCTTCGTCATGGCGGGGGGCCTTTTGGGCGCCGTCTATCCCCGCTCCCTCTGGGCTTCGCTGGCGGCGGGCGCCGTCGCCTTTTACGGGCTCGCCGCTGGTCTTTGGCGAACCCTTATCCTGGAGGCGATTAACCTGGAGGCCGTCTCCGACCCCAATTTTTTTCCCCTTTGCGGGAGCGGCAGGGTAAAATTTCCCTGGGGGATCCCCTTTGACCGCGTCTCCCCCGCCCTCTTCCAGGCCACGGGCGCCTGCGGCGGCGACAGCCTCTGGTCCCTCGGGGGCTTTACCATGACCCAGTGGCTTATCCTCATATACGGCGTCGCCCTCGCGGCCCTGTTCCTCGCCCTCGCCGCGCGCCTTTACGAGCGAGCCCGGCGCGCGAGGCCCTTTTAACCCAAAGCCTTTTTGGCGAAAGCCTTCTTTCTTGAAAAATATCCGCAACTTTTCCATCGTGGCCCATATCGACCACGGCAAATCGACTTTAGCCGACCGCCTCATCCAAGAAGCCGGGCTGGGCTCGGGCCGCGATTTCCGCGACCAGATGCTCGACAGCCTGGAGCTGGAAAGGGAACGGGGCATCACCATCAAAAGCTCCGCCGTCACCCTGGAGCGGACGATAGACGGCCAAAAATACGAATTCAACCTCATCGACACCCCGGGGCACGTGGACTTTTCCTCCGAGGTCTCCCGGGCCCTGGCCTCCTGCGAGGGGGCGCTGCTCCTGGTGGACGCGGCCCAGGGCGTGGAGGCCCAGACCCTGGCCAACCTCTACGCGGCCATGGAGCGCGATCTTCTTATCGTTCCGGTCATCAACAAAATTGATTTGCCCTCCGCCGACGTCGACGCGGCCAAAGAGCAGATCGAGCGCGATCTGGGCCTGGACCCAGCGGGGGCCCTTCTGACCTCCGCCAAAACGGGCGAGGGCGTCGCGGAGGTCTTCGCGGCCATCGTCGCGAGGATCCCCCCGCCCCAGGGGGACCCGCAAAAACCCCTTTTGGCGCTCATCTTCGACGCCTTCTACGACCCCTTCCGGGGGACGGTGGTGGCCGTCCGCGTCTTTGACGGGACTCTCCGGCAGGGCGACTCCATCCTCATGATGGCCAAGGGAACGGAGCACAAAACCGAGGAGCTGGGCCTCTTCCGCCTCCAGCGGGAAGCGGTCGGGGAGCTCTCCGCGGGCATGGTCGGCTATATCGTCGCGGGCGTCAAAGACGTCTCCGGAGTCGCCATCGGCGACACCGTCACCCTCGCCAAAAATCCCGCGCCCGCGCCCCTGCCGGGCTTTAAGACCGTCAAGCCCGTGGTCTTTTCCTCCGTCTACCCGGTGGCCGCGGAGGATTACCCCGCCCTCGCCGAGGCCCTGGAAAAGTACCGCCTCAACGACGCGGCCCTCCAATGCCAGAAGGACAGCTCCGCGGCCTTGGGCCTCGGGTTCCGCTGCGGCTTTCTGGGTCTTTTGCACTTGGAGATCGTCCAGGAAAGGCTGGAGCGGGAATTTAACCAGTCCATCATCATGACCTCCCCCTCGGTGCGCTACGAGTTCCGCCTCAAGAGCGGGGAGACAATCGTCATCGACAATCCCCAGGATTACCCGGACCCCACCCTCATCGAGGAGGCCCTGGAGCCCTATATCCGCGCCTCCATCATGATCCCCGAGCGCTTTATCGGGGCCGTCATGAAGCTGGGCCTGGACCGCCGCGGCGTCAGCTCCAATCTCTCCTACCCCACCCAAGGGAGGGCCGAGCTCGTCTTCGAGATCCCCTTGGCCGAAATCGTCTACGATTTCTACGACCGCCTCAAATCCCTTACCCAAGGCTACGGGAGTTTCGATTACGAGCTTTTGGATTTCCGCCCGGGGCGCCTGGCCCGCTTGGATTTTCTCTTAAACGGCGAAAGGCTCGACGCCCTTTCGGTCATCGTCCACAAGGACCGGGCGCGGGCGCGGGCCGTGAGCGTCTGCGAAAAACTCAAGGAAGAGCTCCCGCGCCAGCAGTTCAAAATCGCCATCCAAGGGGCCATCGGCGGGGAAATCGTGGCCCGCTCGACCTTAAGCGCCTTCCGCAAGGACGTCACGGCCAAGTGCTACGGGGGCGACATCTCGCGCAAGAGGAAGCTTTTGGAAAAACAGAAAAAGGGCAAAAAGCGCATGAAAATGGTGGGCCAGATAGAAGTCCCCCAGAGCGCCTTTATCGCGGTTCTCAAAAGCGACGACGACTAAAATATTGGCGAGGAATTTGGCGCGGGGGGCTCCCCCGCGCGCGGCCGCGAGGCCGGGGCTCTCCCCGGCCCCGGCGAGGGGAAAAGGCGCGTGCGCGAACCACTCAATCTTGAAGTTTTAATCCAAACCGCCTTGGGCGAGAGGCCGGCGGATCTCGTTATCAAAGGGGCCAAGGTCTTCGATTCCTTTACCGGTCGCTTCCGGGAGGGGGATCTGGCGGTGGCCGAGGGGCGGGTGGCCGCCTTCGGAACCTACGAGGGCCTGGAGCGGGTGGACGGGAAAAACCAGTACCTGCTCCCCGGCTTCATCGACAGCCACGTCCACGTCGAGAGTTCCCTCTGCTCCCCGGGGGAATTCGCCCGCGCGGTCAACGCCCACGGCGTCACCGCCGTCATCGCCGACCCCCACGAGATCGCCAACGTCGCGGGCGCGGACGGGCTCCGCTATTTCCTCGAGGCCTCGGAAAACGCGCCGGTGGACATTTATTTCATGCTCCCCTCCTGCGTCCCCGCGACCCCCCTGGAAAAGGGCGGGGCCACGCTGACGGCCGCGGACCTGGAGCCTTTTTTAAGCCACCCCAGGGTTCTGGGCCTCGGGGAAATGATGAATTACCCGGGCGTCCTCGCGCGGGACCCGGAGGTCCTCCGCAAGCTCTCCTTAAAGCGCGGGGAGAAAAGAATCGTTTTGGACGGGCACGCCCCGGGGGTCCTCGGCAAGGCCCTGGACGCCTACGCCTCCACGGGGATCTCCTCGGATCACGAGGCCACCCAGGCCGGGGAACTCACCGCCAAGCTCGCGAGCGGGCTCTTTATGCTCCTGCGCGAGGGCAGCGCCGCCAAGAATCTCTACAGCCTGCTCTCGGCGGTGACCCCCTTCACCAGCCGTTTCTGCGGCCTCTGCACCGACGACCGCCACGCCAAGGACATCCTCGCGGACGGGAGCGTCAACCACTTGGTCCGCCTGGCCATGGCCTCGGGGCTCATTCCCCTCCCGGAACTCATCAACATGGCCTCCTTAAACCCGGCCGTCCACTACGGCCTTGACCGGGTCGGGGCCCTGGCCCCGGGCTTTGACGCGGACATGGCCCTCTACCACGATCTCTGGTCCTTCCGCCCCTCCAAGGTCTGGAAGAACGGGCGGCTCACGGCCCAGGACGGGGTCAGCTCCTGGCCGCCCCCGGCGCCCCTGGAGTCCGAGTCCCGCGTCCGGAAGTCGGTCGTTTTGGGGGACCCTCCGGTGGATTGCCTCCGGGTCTCCGGCAAAAGCGGGGAAAAGGTCCGGGTCATTGGCCTGCGCGAAAACGAGATCGTAACCGATTGCCTGCTCTTGGAGCTCCCCACCCGCAAGGGCCTCCTCTTAGCCGATCCCGAGCGCAACATCGCCAAAATAGCCGTCTTTAACCGCTACGGCGCGCGCGCGGAGCCCGCCGTGGGCTTTTTGAAAAACCTAGGCCTCCGGCGGGGAGCCCTCGCCTCCACCGTCAGCCACGACTCCCATAACCTCGTGACCGTGGGGGCCTCCGACGCCGACATGCTGCTCTGCGCCCAAAGGGCCCGCGACCTGGAGGGGGGCCTGGTGGTGGCCTTGGACGGCAAGATCCTCGCGGAACTGGCCCTCCCCTTGGGGGGACTCATGAGCCTAGTGAGCCTTTCGGCCACCGCGGCGGCCATGACCAACCTCGGGGAGGTCCTACCGGCCTTGGGCTTTCCCGAGGGCGCGGACCCCTTCATGCCCCTCGCCTTTATCAGCCTCCCCGTGATCCCCTCCCTCAAACTCACCGACCGCGGCCTGGTGGACGTGGACAAGTTCCTCTACGTCCCCCTCCGGGCCGACGGCGCCCAGGCCTAGTTTTTGAGCGCGCCCACGCCCCCCGCCGACCGCGCCCTCCCCTTGGAGGGAAGCCGGATCCCCCTTATCCCCCAAGGCGCCTGGCGGCGCGAGTACCCCTTCCGCTCGCGCTACCTGGAGCGTCCCCGGGGCCTTCTCCATTACGTGGACGAGGGAACGGGCCCCCCCGTGGCCCTGGTCCACGGAAACCCCACCTGGTCCTTCCTCTTCCGCGCGCTTATCGGCGGCCTCCGGGGACAATACCGCTGCCTCGCCCCGGACCACTTGGGGATGGGCCTTTCCTCCCGCCTCGCCCCCGGGGCGCGGCCCTTAAGGCTCGCCGACCGCGTCGCGGATTTCGGGGCCTTTATGGACAGCCTTAAGCTCAGCGAGCCCGTCCACCTCGTCGTCCACGACTGGGGCGGCCCCATCGCCCTGGGCTGGGCGGTGGAGGCCCCCGAGCGGGTGGCCTCCATCGCCTTCGCCAACACGGGCTTTCGGCCCGCGCCGGGCTCGCGCCTCCCGGCCAGCCTCGCCCTCTTCCAGAAAAGCTCCGCGGGGGCCAATTTCCTGGCCCGCGACCTGGGCCTCTTTACCCGGGGCCTGGCCCGCGTCGGGACCCTCAGGCCCTTAAGAGCCGCCGCCCGGGAAGGCCTTTTGGCCCCCTACGCCAAAAAAGCGCACCGCGCCTCCGTGGCCTCCTTTATCTCCGATATCCCCCTAGGGCCCCGGCACCCCAGTTTCGCGACCCTCGAAAAAATCCGCGCCGGCTTTGGGCGCCTCGAAAAGAAACCCATCCTCCTCCTCTGGGGCCTTTTGGACTTCGTCTTCGACAACCTCTTTCTGGAGGACCTCTATAGGCGCTTTCCGCGCGCCGCCCTCCTCACCCTCCCGCGGGCGGGACACTGGCTTTTCGAGGACGAACCCCTTAAAATTCTGCGAGGACTCCGCCGTTTTTACGCCTCGACCCCGACCGCGCCCCTCTAATTGACGCGGCCCCGCGCGAGGACCCCTTTTTTCCGGGAGAAATTTCCGCCCATGCCCCCCACCAGCCCGGCCCCCTTCAATATCGCCTCCCTCCTGTCCCAGGCGGCGGCCCAAGACCCCCAAAAGACGGCCGTCCACTGCCCCCAGTCCCCCGACTGCCGCGGCCAGGCTTCCCTCACTTTCGCCGCCCTGGACCAAGACTCCTCCACCGTGGCCGCGGGCCTCCTCTCTTTGGGCTTGGACCCCGGGGACCGGGTGGCGGTGGCCTTAAGGCCGGGAATTGATTTTTACGTCGTCATCTTCGCCCTCTTCAAGGCGGGCCTCATTCCCGTGATGGTGGATCCCGGCGTGGGAGCGCGGCGCGCCCTCCAGTGCCTGGCCGAGAGCCGGCCCCAGGGGCTCGTCGGTATCCCCCTGGCCCACGCGGCCAGCCTTATCTTCCCGGGCTACTTCAAAAACGTCCGGACCCGGGTAACCTTGGGGCGGACCTTGGGCTGGGGCGGCTCCACGGTTTTAAAGCTTCTGCGCAAGGGCGCCCCCCTCATCAATCCCGTCCCCACCTTGGCGAGCGACCCCGCGGCCATTCTCTTCACCTCCGGGGCCACCGGGCCCCCCAAGGGGGTCCTCTACACCCACGCCATGTTCCGCGCCCAGGTCGAGGCCATCCGGAACAATTTCCCGCTCCCCCCCGGGGGCGTGGAGCTGGTGACCTTTCCCCTCTTCGGACTCTTTACCCCGGCCCTCTCCATGACCTCCGTCATCGCCGACATGAACTCCGCCAAGCCGGCCCAGGCGGACCCCGCCAAGCTCGTCTCCTCCCTTTCGGCCAACAAGGTCACCTCTCTCTTCGCCTCCCCGGCGCTTTTGCGCCGACTCGCGCCCTACTGCCGCGAAAAAAAGATAGTCCTTTCGGGCCTTAAAAGCGTCATTTCCGCCGGGGCCCCGGCGCCCCCAGCCTGGCGCTGGAATTCGCGGCGGCGCTCGCGCCCGAGTGCTCCTTTCTGACCCCCTACGGGGCCACCGAGGGCATGCCCCTCACCAAGATTTCCGCCGCGGAAATCGTCGGCTTCCGGGGCATGACCGAACAGGGCTTCGGGCTCTGCCTCGGCCGGCCCCTCCCCGAGTGCGACGTCAAAATCATCCCCATCGGCGACGGCCCCTTAAACGCTTTTTCCGCCAAGGACCTTTTGCCCCAGGGGGAAGTGGGGGAATTGGTGGCCCAGGGCCCCATGGTCGCGGAGAGCTATTTTGAGCTCCCCCAAGCCACGGCCCTTTCCATGCTCCTGGGCCCCGACGGGCGGCCCTGGCGGCGTATGGGGGACGTGGGCTGGCGGGACGCCCAGGGCCATATCTGGTTCTGCGGGCGCAAAAGCCAAAGGGTGACGACCGGCTCCGCGACTCTCCACACCATTCCCTGCGAGTCCATCTTCAACAACCATCCCCTGGTGCGCCGCTCGGCCCTGGTGGGGATCGGGGACCCCGGGTCCCAAAGGCCCGTCGTGGTGGTGGAGCCTCTCTCCAAGCTCCGCCGCGGGGCCTGGGAAAACCTGGAAAAGGAACTCCGGACCCTGGCCAAGGCCA
>JAISCZ010000005.1 GCA_031265205.1 Deltaproteobacteria bacterium | reverse complement strand
AATTGTAATCTTTGAGTTCCAATCCACGGGAGATGATTTCGACGTCGTCAGGTTTCTTTAAATACGCCACGGCGCTCGCGGTAAAATACTCTAAACTCCTGGGCCGTCGCCCGCGGATCACGGTTACGGTCATCTACCCGGCCACCGTCACGAGGCCCCCGAACCCTTTCTTTCCCGACAAGGAACTCCAGGACGATAAATGCCTGAGGATTACGCTTAATCAAATTTTCCTCAAGGAAGAGATCGACTTCCAGCGGCTTATCCGGGAGTTCCAGGCCAGGCTCGACGCCCACCAGCCCGGCGATGGCAAATTTTCCCTAACCTGAACTTACCTCAGTTTTGAGGCTAAGTACCTGTAATTGCTAGTTTTTTAAACTGAAGTTCCGCAGCCGAAATAGCTCAACCCTAGGAAATTCCAGGGGATTATCGGTTTTTGCCGATTTATTGTACCCATATGGTTTGTTATATTAGCTCTTGACATGAGCCAATGCTCGTGGTATAAGTAGACATAGGTGATTATTTAAGCCTTTCAGCCTATTCCCAGGGCTCGCTGGCTTTACGATTCGGTCTCCTGGGACACGCCCATTGCCCCCCTTTTTTGGTCGTTAACTTGGATATTTCAGTGAGGGAAAAATGAGACAACCCTAAAAAGCGGAAAGTAGGAGATCCGCTTACTCCCAATCCAGTTTTCTGGCCAAGTCGTTCTCTTTGGCCAAGATTTTTTAGCGCTAGTCAAGCTTCTCGTAATAAATAGCGCGCGAGGAGGAACAATGTACGTTGAAGTTGTCAAGAACCAATATGGTGGCCAAGTGACCCTTCTCCGTAAATCTGTTCGCGAAGGCTCTAAAGTTGTTAAAAAGACTCTAGCCAATCTTTCGGAGGAAAGTCCCAAAACTATCCAAAAATTGGTTGACGCTCTCAAGGGTAAAAGCCAGCCCCAGGCTTGCGAAATCATCGAATTCGTCAAAATTGAAAATGTCGTCCCTTGGGGCCATGTCGAAGCGGTTCTTACGGCTATGAATCGTCTCAAAATAGCGGAATTGATAGACTCTGAACCCAGTCCTCAAAGAGATATTATCCAAGGCTTGATTGCCGCGAGAATTTTAGAGCCTAAAAGCAAAAATGGAACCGTTGAATGGTGGAGGGGGGGAGCTTTGGCCTCCAAGCTCAATCTCGACCAATTCAATGAAGACGCGGTATATAGGGCCATGGATTGGCTTCTTCCAAAGAAGGAGCTGATAGAACAAAAATTAGCGATTCGGCATCTTGAAGACGGAGGCAAGGCTTTTATTGACATGTCTTCGAGCTACTTTGAAGGCCAAAAAACCCCCTACTGCAAAGTCAACGATAATCGTGACTCCGAAGAGGAAGAATACGACTCTGAGCTTATTAGATTTGGCTATTCCCGCGATAAGAAGCGCAATAAACCTCAAGTAAATTACGCGATAATAGCGAATGAGGAAGGCATACCAGTTTCCATCGATATTTATCCCGGAAACACGTCAGATATGTCTGTTTTTATGCCCGCGGTCGATAAAATTCAGAATCTCTTTAATATTTCCCATATCACCATGATTGGCGATAGAGGCATGATCAGCTCGAAACACATAACAGTGCTTAGAAGCCAAGAAGGGATTGACTGGATAACCGCTCTCCGCTCCACATCCATCAAAAAATTGGTCCCAGAGGGCGGGTTTTCTTTTGGGCTTTTTGATGAGCAAAATTTATGTGAATTTACCGCTCCAGACGAGTTTCCAGGCGAGCGTCTTACCGCGTGCCGCAATCCAATGCTTATGTATTCGCGGGCGAAAACAAGAGATGAATTGATTGAAAAGACTAAACGAAGTCTGGAAAAAATTAAAGCAAGGGTGGAAAAAGGGACTTTAAAGGGGAAAGATAAAATTGGAGTCACTGTTGGCAAGGTAATTGCTAAGGAAAAGATGGGAAAACATTTTATTTTAGAAATCGAGGATAATTTATTTAACTACTCTTTAAACATAGAAAATATCGAAAAGGAAAAGACTCTCGACGGCATTTACGTTATTCGCGCTTCCCTCCCAGTTGAGTCGATAAGCGCCGAGGAAAGCGTCAGGCAATATAAAAATTTGGCCAATGTGGAGCGGGCTTTCCGCACAATGAAGACGGTCTCGTTACATGTTAGGCCGATTTTCCATTACCTTGACAATCGGATTAGGTGCCACATTTTTCTCACTATGCTTTCTTATTACGTTGAATGGCATTTAAGAGAAGCCTGGCGCGAGATTACCTTTGCCGATAGCGTTGAGGTGGAAGAAGCGGAAATGAAGGAAAATGACCCCATTTGCCTTCGTAAGCGCTTGAAAGAAGCTGAAAAGGAAGACAAGGGCACCATTTTGTCTCTTGACGGCTCGAAAGAAGCGAAAAAGGCGGAAAAGGACCCTGTTTTACCTCATAAGCGCTCAAAAAAGACTGAAATTAAGGTCTCAACCAGGAGAAATACCGAGGGACTCGAAATAAAATCTTTCAGAGGCCTTCTGCAGGACCTTTCCGAATTGTACGAGGTTGCCGCAGTTTTGAACCTTGGGCCAGGCAACGAGTGCTCCCTTAAGAGCCAGGTTCAATTCACTCGACTGAGGAAAAAAGCGTTCGATTTGCTCAAAAAAATCCCTATGTGGACATAGGATTCAGGCTTTAAAAATTTAAGTACCCCAAATCATTAGATTTTTTTGTTTAACCTTGAGGAACTTAAGTTTAAGCGTCAACTCCGCTGGCCTTCCGCGCCTACCCCGGGGCTCTCCGTCGGCCATCCCGCCGACGCGGCGGCGGGCGTGTCCCTTCCTGAAGCGCCTCTTCCGCGACCGCGAGGGTTATTCTTTAAGCCCCTACGCCCCCCTTCGTGGGCCGCGAATTTACGGGCCGGGCGGTTCAGGCGGAGCTTGGCGGCTTGGCGGCGCGATTCGGGCGGACAACCGGGCCCAGGCCTAGAGAGGAGGCCTCGAGGCCCCGCGCGCGGGTTTTTATCGCGGCGAAGCGGCGCGACGCCTCTTCCTTTTTTTCAGAAGCGGCTTTTGCGGAAGCGAAGAGAGAGAAAGCGAGAAAATTAAGGGTCCATGGCGTTGTCCTCCCTAAATCCCCCAACGCGTCCCCCAGCGCGCCACGAGCGCCCTTAAGGTCGTGGCCATCGGTCTCTTTTTGGCGTTGGCGCTTAACCCCGCGCGCTGGAGCGCGGGCTCGGCGCGCCCAAATCTTCCACGAAGACGACTTAAACCACCACAAGCTCGCCTTCAGCGCGGCGGCGGAAACGCGCGCGGGGCGTTTCCCCCTAAGGACGGCCAGCGGGATCGGGGACGAGTTAGGCGCCCCTTTCCACCAATTTTACGCGCCCTTGACGCGCGCCCTCTGGGGCCTGGCGATTTGGCTGTGGGGAGATCCGATTTTAGGTTCCAACTTCATTTTCGCGCTCATGTCCCTGGTGGGCTTCCTGGGGGCCAATAAACTATTACAGTACCTGACGCGGCAAAGCGCCATCGCCGTCGCGGGGGGCTTTATTTTTCTGGTGGGGCTCCCTTATCTCCAGACGGCGCGCTTCGTTTTAGGGAGCGTGGCCACGCTTTTCGCGCCGCGGATTGGCCACCTGGCCCTTTACGCGGCGCTAAAGGCGATTTCCCGCCTAACTTTCCGGCGCGTGGCCTTGGGGGCGCTCGTTCTTTCCTGGCTGTGGCGGACCCACGTCATTGTCGGCTTCGGCTTATGTCTCCGCCTCGCTTTCCTTTTGGGGCTCCAGCTTCTCTGGGCGCTGGGACGCGCCTTTCGCGCCAAATTGGGGTCCCCTTCGGGCGCGAGGGCCCGGGCCACGCACCCGGGGGCGCTATACGCGCTCAAAATTATAGCGCGGGGGGCGCTTGGCGGCCCTTCTGGCTCTCGCCCTCTCTCTTTCCGCCTATTATTTAATCCCGGCCATCTTTGATGAGAGCGCAAAAAGTCCCGGAACTTAAATTCGGTCAGTCGCTAATGCTAAATGAGGTCAATTAATTAGATAAATAACTATATGCGGCATTGTTTTGCGTTCGGTCGCTTCTCTTAAAGGTTTTTGCGCTTTCATCATCTTTGTTCTGGACATCTTAGTCAAACGCGTTCAAAATATCCCGCGCCTCCTTCTTTTCGGTCGCCTCGTCCCCTTTCTTTCGCTTTTTCCGCGGGAGAGCCGCCCTCACTCATTCCCGCGAACGGGATCGTCGCCCCTTTCCAAGTGGGCCTCATACCCCTCGCGCGCTTGGCCGCCCACGTGGCCCTCCTGAGGCGAGTTCCCAAATTTTCCGCCGCCTACCCGCTTCTTATTTTAAGCCTCGTCCTGTTAGCCATGATCTTAAGCCCCTCCCTGACGGCGACTATCCCCTGTTGGCGGAACGCGCGGTTTGCCTATCGGCCGCTCCCTTTTCTGGAGGCGGTCGGCCTCAGCGCGCTTCTGGGGCCGGCCACCCGGCTGGCCGCGCTCTATAGCCTCGGGCGCGGGGACCGGAGGGTCCTCGCCCTGGCCCACGCGTTTGTCGCGCTTTTGGCTGGCGCGCCATACCCGCGGGGTGACCCCGCCGTCTGGAAGGGCTATCCCCAATTCGTCTCGGTGGGAACGGTCCGCGCGACTCCCTTCAGCCGCTCGTCGCTTCTCGCTTACCACCGGATTTTCCCCCCAGGGCGAAAGGTCGTCTTAAGCGGGGAGGCTATCTGGATTGAGCCGCTCCCCGGAAGCGACTCCCCAAACAAGGCCTTCCGGGCGGATCTCGCCCGGGTCAGCCAAAACGCCGCCTGGCGGGGAAAATTAGCCTTCCGCGTTCTCTATTACCCGCGCTGGCGGTCCGTCTCCGTGACCTTGGACGGCGCGAGTTCCACGGCCCAGGTCGGCGCTTTGGGGCGCCGGGAGCGCGCCTTCGCGCCGACGGCCTCCGGGGGCCTGGAACGGCCCGCCCTTTTCGCCTTAGAGCTTTCGAGCCTTCCCGCGCGCGGCCTTCTGGAGGTCAAAACTCGCTTTCGGGGTTCCCCGGTCGGAAACGCCCTTTCCCTCGCGACGGCGGTGGGCCTGGCGATCTGGGGCTTTGGCGCGCTTCTT
>JAISCZ010000100.1 GCA_031265205.1 Deltaproteobacteria bacterium | reverse complement strand
CGTCAAGCCTCCTGCCGCAGAGCGACAGGAGGGTTTCGGGGGCGGCGTACTCCAGGGCCAGGGCGCGACCGATCCCCCCCGAGGCTCCGGTGATTAAAACGTGCCGCTCTGGCGTCATGGGTCATCCTTATAATAATGGAAAAACTGTACGCCGCTAAGGGGAAATCCGTCGACGGCTAAGGGGGAAACCTATCCGCCCCGCCTCTTTCCCGACGCGCGGATAAACTTTTAGTCTTCCCCCAGCGGGGCTTCCCACGGGGAAAAAGGCGCCCGCGGCGCGGCGCCGGCCAAGCTTAAGGCGAGCGGCGTCCAAGACGCGCGCGAAGGCGCGCGCGGCGGCGAAATGGGTGCGCCCGCGCTAGCGCCGGGCGTTTTTGGTAAACTCGCTTACGCGAAAATTTATAGCGAATAAACGCTTCAACGTCAACGACGAAAGAAAGAATAGCGCGGCAATCGCGACCTCATCGTAATCTCGCGGAAAAAAGCGCGACGGAATCACGCGAGGATGTCAGTTCTTCTTTTGGGTTTGGGGGGAGCTTACCGTGGCTTTTTGGGTACTTTTCACGACTTTTGGGGGTTTTAGGCGGTTCGCGTCGCGCCCAAGCGAATCGTTTTTAAAAACCCTATTTCGCTCCGCTCTTGAGCCTCGGGGAAAGGCTTCAAAGTTAAACGGACGCCGTTTTGACCATTTTGGCGAAATCGCCGAAAAAAACCGAAAAATTAAAACCGTTTATTTCCCCCTGAAGGCCCCTTATTTCCCCCTGGACGCCCTTTATTTCCCCCTTAACGCCCTGTATTTCCCCCTTAAGCTCACGGCTGGCGTTTTCGATTTTAATCATCGCCATCTCGAAGCCTTTGACGAAACGCTCGAACTGACGGGAGAAGGATTGGCCATTGCCCTCGGCGGCCCCCGCGAGCGGAGGGAACGGCGACCGTTCGTCTGGGTCCAAGCGGGTTTCCTGATTCTGGTTTGGCTCGATCATTTAGATTAGCCTCCTAAAATTCTAATACCGGAAAAGCCGTTTGGCGTCAACGACTCCACGACCGACATCGTATCGCGCTCCCGCCTGAGGGTCGCGCTTGCCCCTGACGTTAAAGAAAAATGTCCACTCCCGCGCCGCGCGAGGCCCGCGCCTCCGTCGTTAAAAACGACGTCGCTCGGGGCCGCGACGCGCGCCGCGAGCGAGAGAATATTTTTAGGAGAGACGCCCCAGTTCCTCCGCCGCGCCCGCGTGGCCCCCTTCCGCGGCCTTGCGGAGCCATTTGCGGCCTTCCTCCGGATCCTGGCTCACCCCCAGGCCCTGGAGAAAAATGATGCCCAAAAAGTACTCGGCCTCGGCGAGGCCGGTCTCCGCGGCGCCCTTAACCAGGGCGAAACCCCGCCCCGGGTCGCTCCGGGCGCCGAACCCGTTCAAAAGCATTATCCCCGCGTACATGCGGGAATTGACTTCTCCCGCGGCCGCGGCCTTTTCAAAATACTCAAAGGCCTGCGCGTAGTCGAGGGCGACCCCGGTCCCTTGAAAATACATGAGCCCCAACTCATAATAGGCCGCGAAGGCGCCCGCCGCCGCCGCCTTGCGGAACCATTCCAGCGCCAATCCATAGTCGCGGCTGGCGCCGCCCCGACCGTAGAAGCGCAAAAGCCCCATGTTGAGCATGGCCTCGGCCACCCCGGCCTCGGCGCCCTTCTGGGACCAGTAATAGGCCTTCTCGTAGTCCACCGCGACGCCCAGGCCCTTCAGGTAAAACGTCCCCAAATTGGCCGCCGCCCCCGGCAGCCCCTTCTGGGCGGCCTGGGTAAACCACGCCAAAGCCTCGGCTTGGTCCGCGGGCGCGCCGCGGCCCCGCATGCGCGCGAGCCCCATCTCAAAGGCGGCGAACTCGTTGCCGCCCGCGGCCGCCTCCCGCAGCCAATAGAGCGCCTCTTCCTCGTCGCGCGGCGCCCCTTCTCCGGATAGATAGCGCAGCCCCAAGAAATACTGGGCCTGGTTCGAGCCTTTAAGGGCGGCTTTTTTGTAGGATTCCAGGGCCCGCGCGGGATCGCGGGGGACCCCCCGGCCCTCCTCGTGGATCAGCCCCAGGTAAAAGTGGCTCGCGGCGTCCCCGTCAGCCGCGGCTTTTTCAAACCACTCGCGCGCCTCCAGGTAATCCCGGGGAACCCCTTCCCCGGTAAAGAGCATGAGACCCACGTTGAAGCGGCTGGGCGTGTCTCCCCCACGCGCCGCCTCCCGAAACCAAAAGAAGGCTTTTTGCGGGTCGGCTTCCGTCCCGCGGCCGTTCAAAAGCATGAGCCCGGCGTTGTACTGGGAGTTCGCGTCGCCCCCCTTGGCGGCCCGCTCAAACCAGCGGAAGGCCTCCCCCTGGTCCTTTTCCACCCCCTCCCCGTTTAAGTACATGACCCCCAGCTCCGCCTCGGCGAGGGCGTGGCTCGCCCGCGCGGCCTGGGTCAGCCAGCGCAGGGATTGGGCGTAATCGCGGGGGACGACGCTCCCTTCTTGGAAGACCTTTCCCAAAATATAGGCCGCCTCCAAATGCCCGTTAGCCGCCGCCTTTTCAAACCACGAAAGGGCCTCGGGGGTATTCTGCGCGACTCCCTCGCCCAGGTAACACAGCTTCCCCAGGACGCACTGGGCCTCGGGGGCGCCCGCCGCGGCGGCTTTGCGGATGTTATTGACTATTGACGCCTGGGAACGAGACATAGAACGCGAAACCGTTAAAAACAAAGGGCCGCCATAAAGGCGGCGGGACCCGGCGTCTCCCGCCGCGCCGGGAAGGGCGCTCGCGATAGGCGCCTCGCGGCGCGCCCGCCGGAACCCTCTTGGGCCCTACCCTTAAAAAAAGCTTTTTCCCCCGCGCCGCGGCGCGGGGGAAAGAAAGAGCGAGAGCCTTCCAAAGTCTCTCGCCCTATTTTAACACTTTTCCCGCGCCGAGGCCATATCGCCTACGGACTCATGCGTTCCGCGCGGCCGCCGCGGCGCGCGCTCTCCCCAAAGGGCGCGCGGGTTCCCCTTTGAGCGCGAATGATTAGCTTTAAATTGAAAAATTTGATATAATTGATTAAAGTTTGAGCCAATTTGACCGTCGGCCCCTTCCCCCTCCAGGGGGGAGAGCCCGGCGGGGCGGGCGCGCGGCGCCCTCCAAAAGCCAAGCCCGAGGGAGCATAATATGTCCGCCAAACGCAAAGGACGCGCCAAGGACCGCCGGGCCATCTATATCCTTCCCAATACTTTTACCACTTTAAGCCTCTTCGCGGGCTTTTACTCCATCGTCGCGGCCATTCAGGGGCACTACACCTACGCCGCGGCGGCTATCTTGATCGCCGCCGTCTGCGACGCCCTGGACGGCACCGTGGCGCGCATGACCGGAACCACCAGCCGCTTCGGGGTGGAATACGATTCCCTCTGCGATCTCGTCTCCTTCGGGGTGGCCCCCGCGGTCCTCGTCTATCTCTGGGCCCTCAAGCCCGGCAAGCTCAGTTTCCTCAACCAAATTACCCCGGACGACAAAACCATGACCCTGGGCATGCTGGCCGCCTTTATCTTCCTGGCCTGCGGGGCTCTGCGGCTCGCCCGCTTCAACGTGTCGGCGGGACACCGGGACCCCGGCTTTTTCCAAGGCCTCCCGATCCCCGGCGGCGCGGCCCTGATAGCGGCCGCGGTCCTTTGGCATTACCGCGCGCCCAACGCCCTCCCCTATGTCCCCAACTCCCTTTTCACGCTGCTTTTAGTCATCCTCCTGGCCTTCCTGATGGTCTCCAACTTGGATTATTTCAGCCTCAAACACCGCGTGATCCTCAAAAATAACCACCCCTTCGAGACCCTCGTCCTGTTGATACTCATCCTAGCCGTCGTCATCGTCAAGGCCAAAACGGTCCTCCTGCCGATAGGCCTCGTCTATATCGCCTCTGGCCCCATCGTGACCGTCGTCCGCGGAACGCGCCGCGGAAGCTCGCCCCCGGCGCCCCCGGGCCAGACTCCCGCCGAAAAGACCGGGGAGCGCGGCGAGGAGAATTCCCCTTAAATGGCCCCCATCGCTTCCATTTTGGCTTTTCTGGGATTCCTCGTTCTCTTGGGAATCCTCATCGCCCGCCTCCGCCACAAGCCTCCCCAAAGGCCCCCGCGGAACCAGGGACCCGAGCGCTTCGCCCGCGAGCCCCTCGCCCTGGGGCGGGAGCGGAGCGTTCCCCGCCGCCTCGGGGTAAGGCGAATCGCGCTCCCCCTTCTGGCGGCGCTCCTTTTGGGGTGGGTGGGCCTCTCCGTCCTCGCCTCCCTTAAGGCCGACCCAGACGCCGACGCCGCGCTCGCGCCCGAGGCGGCCCCCGGCCCGGACCCGGAGCCCCCCGCTTCCGTCATCGCCCGCAAGCTGGACCCGCCGCCTCCGCTAATCGTTAACCCCGAAATCCCCCCGGAAATCTTAGAGGACCCCTCCGCGGACTTCGCCCCCGAACCCGAGCCCCCCACGAGCCCCATGGCCCAGGGGGCCTTCGCCATCGCCCCGGTCATCAGCCGCATGGAGCCTCTGGGGAGAAGCCTCAATCCCGCGACGCCCGCGCCTCCCCCCGATCCCGCGACCTTGGGCCGCGCGCCCGCGCCTCCCCCACCCCCACCGCGCCTGGTGGCCCCGCCTCCCGCGCCCCTGGCCCCGCCTCCCGCCCCCCCGCGGGAACCCCAGACCGGGCCTAACGTCTATACCGTGGTGGTCGGCTCTTTTACCACCGAAACCAACGCCAACGCCTTTCGGGATAAACTGCTCGCCGCGGGACTCCCCGCGGAGATAATCCCTTTCCATAAACAAAATCAGACCTGGTACCGGGTCCGCAGCGGGCGCTTCGCGGAAAAAGCCGAAGCCGAAGATTATATCCGGGACCTCAAACGCAAAAACCTCGTGGATTCCACTTACGTCCTCGACCTCGGGCGAAGCTGAGGCGCGCGACGGGCGCCCCCCTTCCCCTCCAACGCGCGGCCCCGCGGCCCGCCCCCCCACGCCTATGCGGGAAATCCTCACCCCTCAAATCCGAGACGCCCTTTTTAACCTTTGCGTGGATACCGCCACCCGCCTTCCCGAGCGGGTCCGCGCCGATCTGAAAGAAAGCGAGCGGCGCGAGCCCTCCCCCCAGGGCCGGGGCGTTTTAAACCTTCTTCTGGAAAACGAGCGCCTCGCGCGCGACCAAAAAATCCCCCTCTGCCAGGACGCGGGGCTACCCCAGGTAATTTTGGAGATCGGCCAGGAGGTCCGCCTGACGGGCCCCCCCTTAAAAGAAGAGGTGGAGGCGGGAGTCCGGGAGGCCTACGCCAAAGCCTTTCTGCGCCAATCGGGCTGCCACCCCCTCAACCGGGCCAACCTCCGCGCGGAAATCCCCGTCTCCCTGGAAACCCTCATCGTCCCCGGGGACAAAGTCATGGTCTATACCCTCGCCAAGGGCGGGGGCTGCGACAACCGGAGTTCCCTGTTTAACCTTCCCCCCACCGCGGAACTCCCCCTGATCCTGGAGAAAGTGACGGAGACCGTCATTAACGCCGGCCCCGACGCCTGCCCGCCTTTTTACCTCGGGGTCAATATCGGCGGCACCTTTGAGTCCGCCCCCCGCTACGCCCGCCGAGCCCTTCTGGATATCGTTTGGGGGCCTCCCCCCCAGGGGGAAGAGGCGGAACTCGCCGAGCGCGTCCTGGAAACCCTCAACGCCTCGGGGATCGGCCCCATGAGCGTGGGCGGCCGCGCCACCGCGCTGGGAGTCAGGGTTACCCTCAGGCCGACCCATATCGCCTCCCTCCCCGTCGCCGTCAACCTCTGCTGCCACAGTTTTAGGCCAGGTCGCGGCGAGCTTTAGAAAAGAGCCTCCGGACGGCTCGCGCGGGGAGCGCCCCCGCTCGAGACCACCCTGGGCCCCCTTCGCCCGCGCGCGCGCCCCGGGCGCCCCCTTCGCCCGAGGGCGCCGGAGCGCGCTCGCGAGCCGCCTGGACGGATTGGCGCGCCCGCGCGAAATCTTCAGGGATAAACGCCCCTCTCCGCGCCCTTGGGCCGCCGTTTTAGAGCGACCCGCCTTTCTCGCGCTAAGAGCGTCGCTTGGGCTCCGGGGCCGCCTTGAAGGCTTCCGCTGGGCGTCCGCGCGCGGCCTAAACCGTCGCCTAAGAAGGCCCGGGCGCGGCTTAAATCCGCGCGGAAGCCACCCCGCGCCCAAAACGCGCCGCGCCCGCGCTTTTTCTTGATTTTCCGCCCTCTTTTGCTATACTGTCCACCGACTCCCCGCGAAAAAAGCTTCCCTCGCCCTCGCGGCGCTTTCTTTTTTCCCGCTCCTCGCCTCCAGCGCGCGGGCGCGGCTTTTTCCCCTGGGGAGAGGATCTCCTTCGCTTTTCCCCGCGCGAGCGTCGCGCCATATCTCCGCGCCAACCCCAAGGAAAATGTTGGCTTTTCCCCGCGCGCCGCTCTTTCTTGAAATTCGCTCAATCGATAATCTCGCTTAATCGATAACAATAATCTCACTTTTTCTTATTTAAAGCCGGGACCGAACCCTCAAAGGCGGCTTACGCGCCGCGCCGGGCTTTTTGGAAAGCAAAATTACTCATGTCTTGTATCTCTTCCTTTTTTTCCTTCCCTCAAAGCGCCTTCTTTAACCCCTCGCCCGCGCGCCGCCTCGCGGATCGCGAATTCGGAAACGGCGCGCGGCGACGCGCGGCGGGACTTTTCGTCCTCGCCCTTTCCCTTCTCTTCCTCGCCGCGGCGACCCAGGCGCTGGCCCAAACCGTTTACCGCGAAGACCCCTTTAACGGCGGGGCCTTTCTCGGCGTTTACGCCGTGAACGACTCCGTTGAGCCTATCGCGAGCGGGGCCTCATTTACGGTGAACGGCGACGTGGGCGCGGTATTTAGCGCGGACCAATACGCCAACGTCTACGGCGGTCTTTCCCTTTTGGGCGAAGCCGTTTTCGGCAACAGCGTAACCGTCGCGAGCGCGGCGGCGGCCACCGACGTTCATGTCCTTTCGACTCAGCCCACGATAGCGCTCCCGCCGCCTCCTCTCCCCTCGAGCGCCCTTGTGACTCCCCAGTTCGCGGGCCACGTTATCGGGGCCTTCAGTTATTCCGGCCCCGTGGGCGCGGCCGGCGACTCTCACTCCAACGTCGTGACCATTGGCTTCGCGAATCCGGAGGATTCTAGCCAAAACCGCCGAGGGATCATCGACGGGAGCGTTTACGGCGGTTTAAGCTACTTAAACGACGCTATCTACGGCGCGGTCTATCTCAATAACGCCCTCGTCGCCGGCGGAGTCTTCGGGGGATACAGCGATTCATACCAAGTAAGCCGTAACTACGTCTATCTTTTTGAGAACGCGGAAGTTACGGGGCCTGTCTACGGAGGCCTTTCCGGGATGACGGCCAAAAGCGACCCTGACCATGAATCCGACGCTGACCATAATTACGTCATCGTTTCCGAGATAACCTCATCCATTTTAGCGACTTTTGTCGGAGGCTCCACCCATTGGGGGAACGCCTCCGATAACTACGTGAGAGTCAGCGGCGCGACGCTAACGGGCCAAGTCGTTATCCACGGCGGGGTTACGAATGACGGCGAGGCTTCGGGGAACGCCGTCTATATTGTCGACGACAGTCAAATATCCGACGCTACCTCCACTATTTACGGAGCGTATTCCGCCGCCGGCGGCTCCGCGAGTTCAAACGTCGTTAACGTCGCCGACATTGAAACAGTGGCTATCGCGGGCGCCATAGTCGGCGCCTCCGTCGATAGCGTCTCGTCTCCCGACTTCGCGCTCGAAAACAACTGGGTCTCTTTTAATAAGGTTCGTTTCGACTCCTCCTTAACCGGCGCCTTCGCGCGCGGAGTCAACGGGGATACCGTGACGGGCAACGGAGTCTACTTAAGCGAGTCCGAGTACGCCGGAACGGGAGGCTCAATCGTCGGGGCCTCTTCCAACGCCGCCAAAAGCGTCACGCGCAACTACGTCCAAATCAGAGACTCCGATTTAGCGGCCTTTACCGGCTCCATCGTCGCCGCCTTAGTCAGCGGCGCCGCTTCCGAGGAAGTGAGCGAAAACGGAATCATTATGGATGGCGTCAACGCTTTCGGCGCGAACGCCCAAATAATAAGCGCTTCCATAACCGCGTCCATAACCGGCGCGGTTAAAGGAAATTTCGTTAACGTCACGGGAGAAAGCGTTTTCGGCGCGAACTCGTCGATTATCGGGGCCCAATCCACGTCCGGCGCGCCCGAACTCTCCGAAAACGTCGTCTATATCTACGGGAAAAACAATCAATTCGGCGCGAATTCTTTTATTATCGGGGCCGATGCTTCCGCCGGGACGGCCAACTCCAATGTCGTGACCATCGCCGGGCAAAACGACTTTACCGGCGCCACGATTATCGGTGGTCGCGGCGGGACCTCCGCGACCGAGGCCATAAATAACGAGGTGACCCTCGGAATGGAAATGACCGGAACGATTCTCCATCTGGCGGGAGGCTATCTTTTGGGAACGGGCGACGCCTTTAGCGGCAATTCCTTAAACGTCGTCGGCAAAAGCGGCGACATCACTTTCGGGACCATCGAAAACTTCCAATATTTCAGTTTCACCATCGACAATCCCACGGTGGGCGTCCCCGTCTTGAGCGTCGGGACCTTAAACCTGGGGCCAAGCGGTAACTTTTCAGAGGTCCGGGAAATTATCTTAAACGGCGGTAAAATCTTTAACCAAGGAGATATCATTACCCTCATCGACGCTACCTCCGTCACCACGGGAAATTTTCGCGCCACGACGCTTACCGGGTATCAGAGCGGCACCCACGAATATTCTTTGAACGTGTCGCTCCAAGGCTACGACGTCGTGGCCGAGGTTATCCGTTCCGCGCTCAATCCCCAGCTCAAATCCCTCGCCGAGGCGCCTATCGCCTCCGTCGGGCTCGTCAACATGGGCCTCGACTCCCTCGCGCGCAAAGCCATCCCCGGCGCCCTCATAAGCCTTCGGGGCTACCAAAAATCCGTGGCCTTTAGTTCCTTCGGCTTTGGAACCGCCAAATACGAAACAGGGTCCAAAGTGGAAGTTAATGGCCTCGCCGGACAGGTGGGGGTGGCCAAGGCCTTCCTCCAATCCAAGGGCCAAATTGTCGTGGCCGCCTTTTTCGATTTCGGGACGGGCTCCTACAACTCTTTCAATAACTTCGCGACCGCCGCCACCGTCAAAGGAAAGGGCGACCTCAGTTACGCGGGCGGCGGCGCCTTCGTCCGCTGGGATAGCGACAATCCCGAAACTTCCCGCCTCTATCTGGAAGCTTCCGGTCGGGTCGGGCGCGCCAGCGTCTCTTTTAGGACTTCGGACCTTTCCTTCTATCAGGGCGAAAGCTACGAATACAAAATAAAGTCCCCCTATTACGGCTTCCACGCCGGAGTCGGGTACGCCTCCGGCGCCGCCGACCCCAGAAAATCGTCTTGGGATTTTTCGGCTAAAGTCTTCTACTCGCGCGTCGCGGGGGACGAAACGGAAATATCCCTGAGAAAAGCGGAAATAAGCGACGTCGATTCCTTGCGGGTCCTCGCGGGCGCCCAGTTCAACTACCCCCTCACCCGCTATATCCGCCCCTATTTCGGCGCTTATCTGGAAAACGAGTTCAACGGCGAGACGGACCTTACCCTCTACGGGCTCAAGACCGAGAGCCCATCCATCAAAGGGCTTTCGGGGATAGCGGAACTGGGTATCGTTTTTAAGAGCTCTTTTCTTCCCTTCGACATCGACCTCTCCCTCCAAAATTATTTCGGGCAAAAAAAGGGAGCGGCCGGGGCTTTGAAGATGAATTTGGCTTTCTAAAAGCCTTTCCCGGCTAAGTTTATAATTGTCCTCCCCGCTTTTGGCGCGAGGCGGGGCGGCGGCGAAAGGCGCGCCCCGCCTCGCGAAATGGCGCCGCGCGCGTCGCGCGCGGCTTCCACGCGAGCCGAAAAAGGGCCCTTTTTCCCTCTTGTAGCGTAGAGGCCCACGCGACAGGCCATGACGCGCCACCATCGGCGCGAGCGAAACGCGCTCTTCCCATAAACGGCGCCCAACCAAAAACGAGCCGGCTCGGCGCCGCCATCCAAGCCGCTCCAAGCGAGCCAGCCAGCCACGCCGGCCCTTAAGCCGCTCCCGCCGACCCAAGCCGACCCAAATCGATCTTAGCCCTCCAAGTCGGCGTATAAGTCGATTTCGCCGACCCAAGCGCCCAGTCAGTCCAAGCCGGCCGGAGCGCCTCAGTCAAGCCAGGACAAGCCAGTCCAGGCGCCTCGCTTAAACCGCGCGACCGGCGCTTATCCCCTCAAATCCGCGCGGCGTATCGCCTCCTCCCTAAGGGCCGGCGCCCGTGACAGCTAAGTCCTTTCGCCCCACGAGTCTATCCAAGCGCCGTCGCGAGGAGGGAAAGCCCGCCGCTATCCCCAGCGGGAGACGCCCGACGGACGCGAGAGCGAGCCGCCGACAAACGCGGCTTTTTTCCGGCAATCCCTTCTTCCCCTCTCTATCGTTCAAAGAGAGAGTCAGAGATCCGCTGGCGAAACTACAGGCGACGGCGGGATTGCGCTCCAAGGCGCGTAATGCACCCAGCGCGAGGCGCGACGCGCGAAACGACGGCGCGCGAAGCCAACGGGATCGGGACCGCGCCCGCGGGCGTCGCGAAAAAGGCGAGGATCCTCGCGGTTAGACATGGACGCGCGCCCAAAAGGGTCCCCTTGGGTCGCGGCGTTCCCGGAACGGTAAGACGCCACGCGGAAGAATGGCGCCGAATAGCGCCGTCAGGCCGGCGTTAAACCCTCGGCGTGGACATAAAAGCCCACCCCTTTCCTTACCCCGCCCGCCCCGCGGATCTAAAATAGCGCTATGAGCCGCGTTTATTTTCGGCTTTTTGATAGATCACCGCGCGGGGGCCGCCGAAATGATCGATTTTAATAAGCCGCGCTCGCGTTTTTAATACGCGCTTGCCATCTTTTTCAAGGCGTTTAACCGTTAAAATTGGCATAAGACCGTTCCGTAAATACTTGGCGGAAAGCCCCAAAGCGGTTAAAGCCCCTCCGAAGAAGGCGCCCGTGTCGATATTAATCGCTTCCACGCCTCGCCATTTTTCGCAAACATAGCGAGGGCAATAACGCGCGGCGCTGTAGGGACCGAACTCGCCGCTGTTTTTGATTGATTTTGCTCCTGAAGGCGCTTCGTATTTGCCTTTGTATCCGGCTTTAGGAGTTCTGGAAAAGATGAAGGGTAGATAGCTGTCCGCTTTATAGACTTTGAATTGCTCGTACGCGTCGCCCATTGAATACTCGGAATAGTGTCCGGAATAATGAACCGTCGGCGTGTGGCCATGAATAATCACTTCGCCCTGATAACCCACAATCGGCCTTACAGGATGATATTTTTTGATATAACGCCTATATTGGTAATCACGGTTCCAAATATGGCTACGTTCCAAAGCGGCGATAAAACGGCCGCTTTCTCTTCTTTCATCGACATCAGCTTTTTTGACTCCACCCATATCCATCAGATATACGCGCAAAATCCTATTGACCAATTCCGAAAATTGCGCGTAAGTAGTCACCCTCTGCTCTTGGACTCGAAAAAAATGATACGGTAGCGCGTGCGTGAAAGTAAAAGAAATCTCTTTTCCGTCAATATTAAAGACTTCCCTACTCGAATATTGAAGATTACGCAAGAAATCTTCATATTTTTTGGGTAATTCGGATCCCTCATAGAAATCAATCTCGTTCGGGCGTTGAAAGTTATGCCTATATTTTTGGTATTTTTCCATTACGGAGTCCAAAACGGCGGAGCGCTCCTTGCCGCCTAAAATTGAAATGTAAGTGTCTATGGCGCCGTTATTAAACCAAACGTTTCCCTGGTTCAATAAAAATTTCTGGTCCTGATTGATAAAACGGAGAGCCATATCCTCATGGTTTCCCGCCAAACGAACCGTTGGGTAATCGAGGGCGTCGATTAAATCAATTACTTCCTTGGACGCTGGTCCGCGGTCGATATAGTCGCCGATGAAAATGATTTTTTCGACTGGCTCGTCCTTTTTTTCATAGCGTCTAATTAGATCAATAAGTTTACGCAAATGACCAAACATTCCATGAATATCGCCAATCGCCCAGATCATAATTTTTCGTCCTTTGTCCAAAATTGGCGCCGCGCTTTTGCCGCCGTGGCTAATGTCTTGACTATCCTGGGATGGAACTCATCCGCCTCGGAGCGCCAAAATAGCGCGCGCGCCGGCGCGACCTCCCGCCCGCGTGAAACAGCCCGCGCGCGCTATCGGGACCATCGCGGGCTGACGTTGAAACTTATAATAACCGCGCCTTTGGGTCGCGGCCATTCCACGCCTTGAGCGGCTTTAAAGACGAATGGATCAAAATAAGCGGCCAAGGCGCCGTCAAAGCCGCCGAAGCGGAAAAAAGGCGCCAGTTTCCCCTCGCTTGGGTAAGGAAGCGTTCCGCATGAGTGGCTCATCTTCTAGACTTTTGATAGACCACCTCGCGGGGACCGCCGAAATGATCGATTTTAATAAGCCCCGCTCGCGACTTAAAATCGCGCGTCCCATCTTTAGCGGGGCTTTTAACCGTTAAAACTGGCATAAGGCCGTTACGCAGATATTTCTCGGAAAGTCCCAAAGCCGTTAAGGCGCCACCGAAAAAAGCGCCCGTGTCGATATTAATCGCCTCCACGCCTTGCTCATCTCCGCAAACATAGCGAGGGCACGGGCGCTTATCGCCATAGGGGCCGAACTCGCCGCTATTTTTCCGAAATTTTTTTCCTGGCCTCTCTTTATATTCGGCGACGTATCCGGCTTTCGGCGTTCTGGAAAAGGCGAATGGCAGATAACTGTCTTTTCGATAGACCTTGAACTGCTCTTTGTTTGATTTACCCATCGAATCGCCGTAATAGTATTCTGAATAATAAATCGTCGGGGTGTGGCCGTGAATAATCACTTCGCCCTGATAGCCAACGATCGGTTTTTTGGGATCGAACTCTTCGTCATAATCCGTATACTCGTAGTCGCGATGCCAAATGTGGCTAAGTTCCAAGGCGAAACTAAAAGCCCTGCTTATATCTTTTTCATTGAGATTTTTTTCTCTGACGCCATCGCGATCCATGAGATAAATGTCTAAAATCTTATTGACCAAGTCCGAAAATTCATCGTAAGAGCCAACTCTCTGTTCTTGGACGGGGAAATAACGATACGGCAACGAGTGCGTAAAGGTAAAAGATAGCTCTTTTCCCTCAATATTAAAGACTTCCCGGCTCGAATATTGAAGATTGCGCAAAAAAGTCTCATATTTTTGGGGCAATTCGGCGCCCTCATAGGAATTAAGAATATCTTGATTCGAGAAACTATGTTGGAACTGTCGGTATTTCTCGCCGATAGAGTCTAATTTCGCGGCGTTCTCTTTTCCCCCCAAAAGAGAACCGTAAGTGGCCATAGCGTGGTTATTGAACCAAACATTTCCTTGGTTCATTAAAAACCTTTTGTCCTGATTGATAAAACGCAGCGCCAAATCCTCGTGGTTGCCGGCCAAGCGAACCATGGGATAATCAAGGGCGTCGATTAAATCAATGACTTCCTTGGAAGATGGGCCGCGATCGATGTAGTCCCCGATAAAAATGATTTTATCGACTGGCTCGTCTTTCTTTTCGTAACATCTAATCAGATCGACAAGCTCCCGCAAAGGCTCGAACGTTCCATGAATATCGCCAATCGCCCAGATCATAATTTTAAGTCCTTTTCCAAAAATTTAGTCCGCCACTTTGGCGGTTTCGCCAACGGATTGGCTCGCCGCGGAGGGGATTGTCTTTTCTAAGGACTCACCCACAGGCCGCTAGCGAGGCCTCGCGCGCTCGCCTTCTCCGCCAAATCGAGCGAGACTTTTCCGCGCTCAACTATTCGCGAGATCCCCCCTCTTTTTAACTCTAACGAACCCGGAGACTAGCCAATAGCTACGTCCCACGGCGACATATTAACTACCAGTCCCCCTCGCGCGCCCATTTCGACGCGTCGAAATCATCGAGAAAAGGGCCCGAGCGCGCTCCGGGCTGAAAACGCCTCCCGGACGGACTAAAAAAAACCCTCCCAAGGATCAATATTTTTCTCCGTTTGGTAAACGATCTCGCGGGGACCGCCGAAATGATCAATTTTAACTATCCTCGCCTGAATCTTGTCCTCGCTCTCCCGCGCGTTTCCGCCGCTTTTAACGGTCAGAACCGGCGTTAGGCCATCGCGCAAATAGCGGACGGATAGGCCCAAGGCGGTCAGGGCTCCTCCGTAAACGGCCCCAGTGTCAATATTGATAGCCTCCGCGCCCCACTTTTCCCCGCAAAGGTAGCGGGGGCACTCGCGCTCGCCCGAATACGGTCCGAAAGAGTCGTCACTCTCTCCGCCCCACCGGTCGCCGAGGGGACTAAAGGCCCCCAAATACCCAGATTCAGGCGTTCTGGAAAAGACGAACGGGAGGTAATCGTCGGGCGCGTAAATCTTAAACTGCGTCGGGAATTTCCTTATCCGCGACTCATGATAGTATTTGGAATAATAGAGCGTCGGAGTGTGCCCGTGCACAATCACTTCCCCCTGATAACCCACAATTGGCTTTTCCTCGGTCCCGCCACGGTAAATGGACTCGTAATCGCGGCGCCAAAGGTGGCTATATTCCAAAATTGAGCAATAGGCTCTCCCAATATCGCGCTCGCTGGGCGGGTTCGCTCTCTCCTGGAGCCATTTTTCCATCCTCTTTTTGAGAATCTTTTCCAATAAACCGTTAAAATCTTCGCGCGATTCCGTTCTCTGCTCTTTGACCGGCGCCGCGTCGCAGGGCAAAGCGTGTAAAAAAGTAAAGGAAATCTCCTTTCCGTCAATGTCAAAAGACTCATGGGCCGAGTATTTTAGGTTATTGAGAAAATTTTCGTACTTCCGGGGAAGTTTGGCCCTTTTGTAGGAATTTAGAATAGCGTCGGCGCCGCCTCGCGTTCCCCATCGCTCGGCGCGTTCGGCTAGCTCGCTTAAAAAGGCGGCGCTATCTCTGTGATCGAAAATAGATCTGTAAGTTTTCATGGCCCCGTTGATATGCCAAATATTCCCTTGGGTGTTTAAGAATTTTTTGTCTTGGTGGATTAAACGCAGAGCCAAATCCTCATGGTTGCCGGCCAAGAGAGTCGTGGGATATTCCAGGCGCCCGATTAAGTCGATAACTTCTTTGGAGGATGGGCCGTGATCGATGTAATCGCCAATAAAAATAATTTTCTCCACGGGCTCGTCCATAGTCTCAAAGATCCGGATTTGGTTGATCATTTCTTTCAATGAATCAAACATTCCATGGATGTCGCCAATCGCCCAAATCATAATTTTTCCTTACTGTAGCGGGTAACGCTTCCCGGCGAGCGCCGCGGCTTTAAAAGCGAGGGACGCGTCCGAAGCGCGAAAAGCGGTTTCCAACGAGCCGTCGCCATATTTTTCCGCGTAAATCATTATTACTCTTCTCGCCCCCCAAAAGCAAGCTTCTAGGCGCGCGCTGGAGCGGCGCTTGACTTAAAAACCTCCCGCGTTTTTAACGACGCCGCTCTCGGCGCCCAGACGGGCGCGAACGACCGCGCCCTTAAGCTTCCCCCGTGGCGCGCGACGGGGAGCGGTTTTCCCCGCGTTTCCCGCGAAAGAGACCGTTTGAATTGAAGACGTCGCGCGCCGTTACGCTTTGGAAATCTCTTTTCCCGCTTCAACGTAACCGAAAAACATCCCGAGC
This sequence comes from Deltaproteobacteria bacterium, assembly GCA_031265205.1. GTDB lineage: Bacteria > Desulfobacterota > Desulfarculia > Adiutricales > Adiutricaceae > JAISCZ01. The sequence goes on along the minus strand of JAISCZ010000100.1, from coordinate 11,724 downwards.
GTCAAGTCTTATTTCTCCCGCGCGCGTATTTCCCTCCGCGAAATCGTCCTTGTCACGGCCTTCGTTTTTCACTTCAATTTCCTAACTCGCGCCGGGTCTCTCTCGCCTATCCACTCGCGAGAGCGCGCCCACGCGCGCGATATGACGCGCGAAACTCTCTTTGAGGCGCCTCTCCTCTCCCGCGAAGCCCGCGCTGGCGGCTCTCCCCGCGACTTTTGGCGTTCATGACGGACGCTTTTTAACCGCTTTTTAACTCGGTTTTTTTTAATCCTCGCGCTCTTCCCTCGAACCTCCCGAACCCTCGCGAATCCGCGCCTTGGCCTTCCGGCGGCGCTTTGCTCACGGATTCCCTTCCCGCCCCATATCCCCCGAGCGAGAGCGCGTTCCCCGCGGGTGAATAGCGCCTGGGCCTTAAGGCGTATTTCAATTGGCGAGAAGCCATCGCGCGCCAAGAAGCCATCTGGCCGCCGCGGGGGCCACGGGAACCCCCGAAGTCTCCAGCGGCGCCGAGGTTCTCGCTTTAAGGCTCGTAATTTTTAACTACCTTGCCCCTTAGTTCCCGCGCGCGTTCCTTAACCATCGCTCGCGGGCGTATACTCCGCCAAGCGCCCCGCCGTCGCCAACCTTGGGCTCGCTTGAACTAGCCCGTGGCTTTTCTCGCGGAAAGACGCGGGCGCGCGCGCCCCCCCCAATTATCGCTTCAAAGCGCTCCGCGCCACGCCACGGAGCGCCACGGAGCGCCTCCCGCGTCGCTTGGGCCATTTTCCCCCGTTGTCCTACGCTTAATCCCTCCGCGGCGGCGCGAAGACTTCGCCTCGCTCGCTTTCGATCAAGGCCAGGCACTGACCGCGCCAGGAAACGCCAAGGCCGATCTTGACGGTTTCTTTAGCCTCGGCTTGGTAAGGCCTCCAATAATCCTTCGCCTCGATGGCGGCCAAGGCTTTTTGGGCTAACGCGACGAGAAGGGCGTCTTGGCGCGTAAAAGAATTTCCCTTGTCAAATATAAGCTCTATCACAGCGTACAAGCCATCGGGAAAAATAACCAGCAAATCCGAGGCGCCAATAGCTCCTTCGCGTTCTGGCGTCACGATCCGCCCAAACTTATGGCAGTATCCATACAATACCTTATGGTAACACGACTCGTTGTTGACGTGATGTTCCACCGGGAGACCGGCGAAGACGGAATCAATGATTTTAGTGAGCTTCCCCGCGTCCCTATCGCTTATCGCGCCGTAAAACGCGTCTCTTTCGATTCCCGGATCCTTCCCAAGGAATCCGTAAAAACTGTCCAGAAACCATTTAATATTAGGGACTTTGATCTCCAAATTTGGTATTTTCAAAGTATAATACTGGCCAGCGTCTTCTATGTCGATGACCTTGTCCACCGTCAAATAACCTGTCTGAAACAAAGCTGGAACTGGACCAAGGCCACCCACCTCAGCCAAGCCTAAACTTCTTTGTGAAACATTCTCCTCCGCGTTCCCCAGAAGAGCCAAAGGATTCTCCTTCGCCACTTTTGATAAAAAAGCGACGGACGGATTTGTTTGAATCCAATAATCCGCAAAAACCGAAAGATCTAAAAATTTCAAGATGGATAAGGGATTAAGAACCATGGTTTCTCCATCCCAGGAATATCCATCATACCAACCATTGATTTTTTTCGTCAGGAACGCCACGTTAGCGTCGAGCGCCACTCGCTTCTTTTTTTTCATCTTTTCGAGGACGATCGGAAGACGCTCACTGAAACAATTTTTGAATTCATCTTTAGTAAAACCGCAAATACCGGCGTATTTTTCATTTAAAGTAATATCGTTAAGATGGTTGAGGCCGGCCGATAGACCCATGAAGGCGTAGCGAGTCACCCCGGTCACGAAAACGAAGCGCAGATATTCATCGGCGTCCTTGAAACCGGAGTAAAAAGATTTAAGAATTTCGCTATTAGTTATCGCTAAATCCCTTTTATCAATGTTGTCGCTGACTGGCGCGTCATATTCGTCAATAAGGACAACCACTTTTTTATCATATTTTTCTCTCAATTTTTTTAAAATAAAGAACCAATCAGTGCCCGGGAGGGTAATTTTAAGCCCTAACCCCTCGGATTCATTGATCTCCTCCAATTTCTTTAAAAGCGATTCCCTAAGATTGGTAGCCGAATCTATGTCAGACGCCATTGATAAGGAGATGACTGGGTGAACTCGCGAGAAATCGTATGCGGATTCTCGGCCAATCCAAAGGTCGCGAAAAAGCCCCTCTGGCGGTCCAGACGGATCGGGCGGTCCGCTAAATAGCGATTTGAAGGTACTCAGAAGGAGAGATTTCCCGAATCTCCTTGGCCTTGAAAGGAAATAGGCCTTTCCCTCGCTTACTAAGTCGTAGACGTAATTCGTCTTGTCGGCGTAGACGTAGCCGCCTTCAATGATTTCCTCGAAAGTCTGAACGCCAAGCGGCAGTTTCTTCATTGACGTTCCCCACGTCTAAGTCCCGCGCCTTGACGCGTTAAATATTATCTGACGCCTTAAATCCATTGTAGCGCTTTAGCCCATCAGTCGCGCTTTTGACCATCATCGGCGATACGCCTCCCAATTATAAGGCGCGACCTCGACCTGAACCCCGTCATTGGGAACGCCACAATAATCTAAGCCTAAATCCGCGCCTTTGAGCCTATCCTCCCCCAAAAGGCTCCGGAAGGAATTCCAAGGAAAACGAGCGGAGCGTCCGGCGAGAAAACTTAAAAAGGCCAAAAGCTTGCTTTAAGCAAGCCCTTGACCTAATTTCCGCGCTATCGCCAAATATATTATGGTGGAGATGAGGGGGCTCGAACCCCTGGCCTCGGCATTGCGAACGCCGCGCTCTACCCAACTGAGCTACATCCCCATGGGAAAAAAAAGCGCGGAAAAGCGCCTTTCCGTTAAAGCGAAGTCATAATACACCGCCTCCGGTCGCTTTGCAAGGAAAAAGGCGCGACTCCGCGCCACCCACGCCACCCGCGCCGACCCTCTCCCCGCTCGAGCTGACGCTTGGGAGGGAAGGAAGAAGGGAGAAATGATGGAAGGGCCTCGCGCTCCGCCCGAGGGGGGCGGGAAAAAGACGCGCCCCCGCCCCGCTCCGCCACGTCGCCGACCCCCGCCCTCTCGCCGCGGCGCCGAACGTCCTTGAGAGGGCCTTAAGAGGGCCTAAGAGGGCCAAAGAAAGGAAGGTCCTCGCGTCCCGCGCGGCGGGGACGAAAAAAAATCGCCCAAAGGAGACGAAATAAAATATTTTACCTTCCCCAGTCCCAAAGTGGCCTCCCAGGCGGATTCGCGCCCGTCCGTCCCCGTCTCGGGGCCCCTTTCTTGGGGGCGCCCCTCAAAAACACCCTAAAAAACCCTTTGCTTCTTAGTCAAGAAAGTGTTAAGAAGTCCAAGTGGAATATCTGGGCCCTCTCGGCCGCTACCGGCGAGGGGAAGTCTTCGCGCCGGATATCGCCTTTTAGCCGGCGGCTCTTCGCGCGTTGGCCTCAAATCCTCCCTTTTTTGGATAATCCTCGCCCCGCGCGAGGCGATCAGACCGTTAATTCGACCAAAAAGTAAAGGTCTAAAAGCGAAACCCGTCCAAAGCCTTCCAGAGCCTTCAAGACGGGCTTTTAAATTGAGGCGACGCCTTCCGCGGGAGTCTCGCCTTAACGCGCTAAATAATCGCTTACAGGTTAGAAAATGCCCCGTCCCAAGGACAATAGCGCTTTTAAAACCATCTGCCAGAACAAAAAGGCCTCCTTCGAGTATTCCTTGGAGGAGCGTTTTGAGGCGGGCATGGTGCTATTGGGGACCGAGGTTAAAAGCCTGCGCGACGGCAAAGCCAATCTCTTGGACGCCCACGCGAGGATCTCCAAGGGAGAAGCCTTTCTGATTGGGGCCCACATCAGCCCCTACTCCCAAACCTCTTACGGCAACCATGACCCCCTGCGCCGCCGCAAGCTCCTTTTGCGCTCCAAGGAGATTAAGAAGCTGACCGGCGCCACCAGGGAGAAAGGAAGAACGCTTATTCCCCTTAAAATGTACTTTAAAAACGGCCTCGCCAAAGTCGAATTGGCCCTCGCCAAGGGCAAAAAGACCCACGACAAGCGGCAATCCATCAAAGAAGCCGACTCCAAACGCGAAATCGCGAGGGCCGTCCGCGGCCGCGCGAAGGACTAAACGCTCCAGCTCCACCCGCCGCCGCCCCCAAAAGCGCGCCGGCGGCCCCCCCTGGCCTCTCCGCCCTGGCCCCCGCGCCATTCCTGACCTTGGCGCCACCCTGGGGCCTCTCACTTTCTTGGGAAACCATAAGGACACTCGCTCAATTTCACCCGCCGTTTCCTTTTCGCGGACTCTTGGGAATTCCTTATCTCCCCTTTTTATTATAATTTAAATTACAGGGGGCGCGCGGCCAGTCACCGCCCTCACACGCCCCGAAAGCAAACGCCATGACCGAGAAGCAACGCCTCCTCGTCTTCGTTGATGAAGCTAACGTCACCCGGGCCGCCTCAAAAAACTTCAACAAGAATTTTGATTGGCTCAAATTCCGCGATTACCTCAAGAACTACGGCGACAGCCCCCGCCAGCTGGTGGAAATGGTCGTCTACGTCGGATTGCCCCCCGCCCTCCCCGAGTGGATGGACAAAAGGGAGTCCAAGCGCCACTACGTCCACTGGCTCAAAAGCCAGGGGTTCCTGGTCTACGAGAAAAACGGCCAGCCGCGCCCCAACTGGTTCAAGGCCAACGTGGACGTGATCATGGCCATCGACGCCATCGACCTCTCCCTGCGGATCAAGCCGGATATCGTCATCCTCGTCACGGGCGACGCGGACTTCGCGCACCTCGCCCTGACCATCCGCCGCGAGGGCATCAAGGTGGAAGTCGCCTCGGTGCCCCAGACCCTCTCCTCGGAACTCAAGACCTCGGCCAACAGCATCATCGACCTCACCGAGATCTTCCAGACCTTCGAGAACCTGGATCCCGGGAACTCGGTCGGGACCGCCACCGACTACGACCAGTAAGAGCCGACCCGTGCGCGGCGCTCCCCGCCAGCTCACGTCCGGCTCTTTCTCCCCAGGCGCGCCCCGGCGCGCCTGGGTTTATCTTCTTTGCGCCCTCGCGGCGGCTACCCTCCTTCTGGCCGCCGCCGGGAGCGCCCGCGCGGTCCCGATCTCCGGGCCCTTCGGGCCCTATTACCTGACGCAGGACAAGCTCGCCCCGGGGCTGTGGTATTTCCAGATCTCGGAAGCCCCCTCCGACCCCGCGGCTTCCCTCAAACGCTCCCCGCTCCTGGCCGACCCCGACAAACTCGTGGGCCGGATTCCCTTTACCCCCTTTAGCGCGACCCAGGTCGAGGGGCGACCGACCCTCAAGATTACCGCCGAGGGCGACGACGCCCAGACCGTCTTCAACATTTCCCCCCACGCCCCCGAGGGGCGCCTGACGGGACTCATGTTCCATGGGGAGAGCTTTACCCATATCTTTGGTCTGGGGGTCAATTTCCAGCTCACGGCCGCTAATCTCAATCATATGGGCCAGGTCTTCATGCCCGGCGGCCCCTACGGCAACCGCCTGCAAATCACCGAGCAAGGCCGCACCAGCGGCCTCCAGGCCCCCATCTGCTACGCCCTGGGCCCCGACAAATTCGCCGGGGCCCTCTTCGTCAACGAAACCCGTCCCCTTATGTGGGATTTTTCGGCGCGCCCCTGGACCGTCTCCCTGGCCGGGCCCCTCCACCCCGACGGCTCTTTGGGCTTTTTCGTGATCACGGGGGGCGATCTCCCCGCCCTCAGACGCGCCTACATGCGCCTCGTGGGCCTCCCGCCCGTTCCCCCGCTGTCCATTTTCGCGCCCTGGGTCATCGACGACGGCCAAGTCTCGCCCGAGGGGGTCATGGACCGCCTCCGGACCATTAAAAGCCAGCTGGGAGATCCCGTTTCCCTGGGAGTCTTAAGCCGCCTCCCCACGGACAAGCTGCCCTTTACCGCTGCCAAGGCCCTCGGGATTGACCTTCTGGCCCGGGAAAACCCCTACGTTCCCCAGTCCAGCCCCCATTTCGCGGATCTCGCCAAAAGGGGCTTTCTGGTCCGCTCGGGAGGCCCGACGGGCCCCCCCCTCCTTCTGGATTTTGAGGGCCAGAAACAGGGCCTGGTGGACTACACCGACCCCGCGGCGGCCACCTACTGGCACAGCCTGACCCGCGCCCCCATCGTCCAGGCGGGGGCCTCGGTCTTCTACCTCCACGGCGGCGAGCCCGAGGCCTACAGTTCCCTGGCCTGGTACCGAGGCGTCTCCGACCCCGACACCCACTCCCACTACTCTTGGTCCAACCGCTTCATCCTCAAATGGATGGAAGGCTTTCTCCTTTCCATGAGCGCCCAGCGCTTTCCCGGGGCCCAATATTTCCGCGATTTTCTCCTCAGCCGCGCTGGCTCAGGGAGCATGGGACGCTTTGGGGCGGGCCTCTACGCCCTGGACCCCAATATCTTTTTTCCCCAGGTGGAAGGCCAGGCCCGAGCCCACGTCTCCCTCTCCGGGGTGGACTATTACACCACGGACGTGGCCCCGCTTTTGGCCGAATGGCCCCTTTCCACGTTGCGCCTCGCCTACGAGGCCTGGGGCGCCCGCAACGTCTTTTTAAACCTCCCGCTCCTCTTGCCGGACGCTTTCCTGGGGGAACCCTGGCTACCCCAGGCCCTTAAGGTCAAAGCGGTCTTGGAGCCCTACTACTATTCCTTGGCCCACCTCGCGAGCCTTAAGGGCGACCCCATCGTCTCGCCCCTGTTCTATTATTTCCAGGAGGACCCCCTCGCGCGCGACCGCCCCTTCGAGTCCATGCTAGGACCCTTTATCCTCGTCGGCGGCGGCCTAACCCAGGGGATTGAGCTGGTCCCGGTCTATCTCCCCCAGGGGCGCTGGCTGGACTATTTCACCGAGGAAGTGATCGTCATGGAAAAGGGCGCCCCGCGCAACCTTCCCGCCAAACTGGAAGGCTCCCACCTGCCCCCGATCCTTTTGCGGGAAGGCGCCATCGTCCCCACGCGCGACGGGCTCTTGGGCCAAGATATCGTCAATATCCGCCTCTTCCCCGGCCCGCGCGCCTCCTCCTTCGAGTGGCGGGAGGATAACGGGTTAAACGACCGCTACCTCGCGGGCGAAAAGACCATGACCCTCCTGGAACTCTCCGCCCAGGCCGAAAACGCCCCCGTCACCCTCACCATCCGCGCCCGAGAGGGCGCCCTCCCCGGGGCCCCGGCCAGCCGCGCCTTTCTCCTCTCCTTCGCGGGCCTCTCCACCATCAAAGTCGCGCGCCTGGACGGCGAACTCCAAGACAGGGTATCCCTTTTGGCCGACCTCGCCGAGGCCGAGGCCGCCTGGTATTCCCTGGGGGAAGGGAGCCTCTATTTTAAGACCCCGAGCCTGGACCTCTCCCGCGACCACGTGATCGTCATTGAGTAATCCCGGCGCGCCCGCTCCCGCGCCGCCGACCGCCCCCCAGGGGCCGGCCATCGGCGCGGTAAAGCTCTCCAACCCCTTCGCGCTCGCCCCCATGGCGGGCCTCACCACCCCCGCCTACCGGCTCCTGGCCGCGGAGGCCGGCGCCGCCCTCACGGAAAGCGAAATGGTCAGCGCCATCGCCCTCGCCCATCGGGGCCAGGCGACCGCGCGCTTTCTGACCCGTTTTCGCGACGACGCGACCGTCCCCTTCGCGGTCCAGCTTTTCGGGAAAGACCCCGCGACCATGGCCGCCGCCGCCCGGATCGCCCAGGACGAGCGCGGGGCGGATCTAATCGACCTGAACATGGGCTGTCCCGCCCGCCAGGTCGTCCGCAGCGGCCACGGGGCCGCCCTTTTGAAGACCCCGGATCTCCTTTTGCGGATCGTGGAAAAAGTGGCCGCGTCCGTCTCCGTCCCCGTCATCGTCAAAACCCGCCCCGGCTTCAACCCGCCTCCCCCCGGACAAGACCCTCCCATCCTCGCCCTCGCCCCGCGCCTCTCCGAGGCCGGCGCCGCCGCCCTAACCCTCCACGGGCGCTACGCCTCCCAAGGCTTTACGGGCCAAGCGGACTGGGAAATCGTCCGCGCCGTCGCGGAAACCGGCGCTATCCCCACCATCGGCTCCGGGGATATCGCCTCGGCCCCCGAGGCCCTCCGCCGCCTCGCGGAATCCAAGGCCCTGGCCGTCATGCTGGGCCGGGCCACCCGGGGGCGCCCCTGGCTCTTTAGCGAATGCCGGGATCTTTGGGAAGGGCGCGTCCCCGCGCCCCCCGAGCCCCTCCGGGCGCTCCGTTGCGCGCGCCGGCACGCCCTGCTCCTCTGGGAGGAAATGGGCCCCCGCTCCGTCTTTCCCCTCCGCGGGATTTTGGCCTGGTACATCCGCGAGCTTCCGGGCGCGGCGGCCTTCCGCGCCCGAATTAACCGCGAGGAAAATTTCCCCGCCCTTTTGGAAATCCTCGACCAGGCCTTTAACGCCGCTTGCCCGGAAGAACCCTAAGGGCCTCCCCCCAAAACTTTCCCCCGCCCGGGGCCACGGCTCCCACGCTCGCGCGCGCTTTCGCGCGGCGCCTTTCAATTGCCGCGCGTTTGCGCTATGCTGACACAATATGTACTGGCGTGGGCTTTTCGAGCGGGAAGCTCGCGCCACCCTTTAGCCCACGCGCGTCCCGCGCCCGTTTGAAGGAGATCCCCCCACATGACCAGCCTCAAAAAAATACTCGTGGTCGACGACGAAGCCCATATCCGGATGCTCTACGCCGAGGAGTTGGGCGAGGACGGCTATGACGTCGTCACCGCGGAAGACGGCGCCGGGCTCTTGGATTTGATTGAGAAGGAAAACCCCAACGTGGTGGTCCTGGACATTAAGATGGCGGACTATAACGGGTTGGACCTGCTCCAGGACATCCGCAACAAATACTACGATCTCCCGGTCATCCTCTGCTCGGCTTACGACACTTTCCAAGACGACATGAAAGCCATCGCGGCGGATCATTACGTGGTCAAGAGCTTTGATCTGGCGGAACTTAAACAGAAGATCACGGAAGTCTTGGCCTAAAGCCCCGAACCTATCCCGCGCGAGCGACCCCTTGTAGCGTTCTTACGTGGCGTTCCCTCCCCAAATCACCCTCGCGGGCATCCTCGCGCGCGAGGAAAGCGCGCTTTCCCCCCACGCCGCCCTCTCCCGCGCGGCCACGCGCCTTTACCCCGAGGACGAGCCCTCCCCCTACCGCGCCCCTTTTCAGCTGGACCGCGACAAAATCGTCCAAACCCGGGCCTTCCGGCGCCTGGCCCATAAGACCCAAGTTTTTCCCGTCTCCGCGGGCGACCATTACCGGACCCGCCTGACCCACACCTTGGAAGTCAGCCAAATCGCCCGAACCGTCGCCCGGGCCCTGGGGCTCAACGAGGATTTGGCCGAGGCCATTTCCATGGGGCACGATCTGGGGCACGCCCCCTTCGGCCACGCCGGCGAAAGGGTCCTCAACCGCCTCTGCCCCGGTGGCTTCCGCCACCAGGAGCAGAGCCTGCGGATCGTGGACGCTCTCGCGCGCGACGGCGCCGGCCTCAACCTTACCCTCCCCGTCCGGGACGGAATCCTCAAGCACTCCAAAGGCCAGGGCCCCATCTTGGTCCCGCCCCCCGCCGGGCCTTCCACCTATGAGGGCCTGGCGGTCCGGGTGGCCGATATCCTCGCGTACCTGGCCCACGACATGGACGACGCTTTGGAAGCGGATCTATTGCGCGTCGGGGAAATCCCCATCTCCCTTTTGGAAGCCTTTGGGGAAACCACGGAAAGCCGCGAAAACGCGCTGATAAGCGATCTCCTCTTAAACTCCCGCCAGACGGAAAGCGAGCTGAGTCTCGCCTTCAGCCCCCAAATGCTCGAAAACATGACCGCTCTGCGGGAATTTCTCTTCCTGAAGGTCTACCGCCACCCTAAGGTGGTCGCGGAAATGGACAGAGGCGCCCAGATTATCGAGAAAATCTGGAAGGCCATCCTAGCCTCCCCGGAACTCTACCGGAGTCTCCCCCTGAAGCGCTTGGCCGACACCCAAGCCGAGGCCATCAAAGATTTTATCGCGGGCATGACCGATCGCTTCGCCTTAAATTATCTCGCCTAAAGCGCCGACAAGGCCCCACTCGCGAATCCCTTTCCCCCGCGAGCCCTAGCCCCGAGGCGCCTTCCCGCCGGGAGACGCTTTCCCGCCGGACGCCTCCTTCCCGCCGGCCGCCCTCTTCCCGTCGGGCGCCTCCTCGGCGTCGGCCCCCGCGAGCCCGGACGCTTGGGCCCCGTCCCCCGCTGCCTCCGGCGAGTTGACCCGGTTCCGCAGGAAATGGCTGGGCCGATAGTGAATGGTCTGGTGGGCGCCAATGGTCAGCTTTTGCCCGGTCCGCGGGTTGTGGCCATCGCGCTCGGCCCTTTGGGCCACGCGGAAAACGCCAAGCTTCCCGATTTGGAGCCTTCCCTCGCCCAGTAAGCCCCCGAGCGCTCTATCGATAAAACGGTCAATTATTTTTCCCACGGCGGCCTTGCTCAAGCCAGTGTCTTTGGCGACCTGCGCGATTAAACGCGATTTGCTCATCTATCAAAATCCGAAATATTTTTAAAAGCGGGAAAAGAAGCCTCGCGGGGCCTTCCCGACCCAGAGCGAAAATACGCTAAGTCCCCTCTCTTTAAGGACAAGGGGATAGGGGGAAAAGATTCCCCCCTCAATTTAGACAGCCCGGAGGGCGCTCGCGCGCCCTCCGGCGAACAAAAAAGATTGGCCTTTTGGCCGACTTTTGGCCGACTTTTGGCCGCCTTTTGGCCGACTTTTGGCCGAAGACGCTAAGACCCAAGCGGCTTAACGGCTGGGCGGCCCTCAGCTACGCGCGCGCCGCGCCTCCAAGGAGGGCCGAGGAGCCCGGAAAACCTTTCGAAAAGAAAAAGAGCTTCGCGCCCGAGACCTCGCGCGCGGGGGGCGGCGGCCGAGAGGAAACTTGGCGAGGCCCCCTCGGGCTCTCCCAAGCCTCCCAGGGAAAGCCTCGCGCGCTCCCCCAAGGAAGGGGGCGCCTCTCCCCTGACGCGAAGCGCCCGGGGCGGAGAGGCGATTACGGGCGGATATCCCCCCGGCCGCCCCTTTATCTTTTCCTTGGGGAGGCCATAAGGCGCGGGCGAAGGCCCCTTAGGACGCGCGAGCTGGCCTGGCGCGCCGCGCCCACAATTCATGGCGGTCCCGCGAAAGGTCCCAAGCGCCCCAAGAGCCTTAAGGAAAAAACGCCTCGCGCGGGAGGCGCGCGCGCGGCGCGAAAGCTTCCCCCCGTCGCCGTTTTCCCCAAGCTTTCCTCTGGGGGAAGCTTAACGGGAGACCTTGGCGAAAGGCCTTCCGCGCGAGAGCTGATTTTGGAGTGAACGTGGTGACTTGGTTATATACCAAAATTCGCCTTTAAACAAGAAAAATGGAAAAAATGAGAAAAAAATGGAAAAAGAAAAAATAAAAACAAGAAAAATGGAAAAAATGAAAAAAAAAGGAAAAAAGAAAAAATAAAAAAAGGCTCTTCCGCTCTTTTGGGGGTCAAAATTAGCGGGCCCCTCCCTCGTCCGGGGGCCCTTCCGCCCCGCCCCGCCCCGCCATCCTCTCGCGAAAACGGTCTGTTAATGGGCGTAGCGGCCGGCCCCCAACCCTTGGGTCGCCTTCCGTAGCGGAGGGGCGCTCGGCCAGAGCGCGTTCCCGCGCGAACGCCAGGCGTGGGC
>JAISCZ010000097.1 GCA_031265205.1 Deltaproteobacteria bacterium | reverse complement strand
CGCCAGAGGCCCCCTTTGAAAAATAAGGGGCCCAAGCCCCCAGCCTTTCAGGCCGCCGCGCCTCTTAACTTAATCGTTTCGCCTCCAGAGAAAAAAATAGGGCTGGAGAAACATAAAGCTTCCCCAGCCCTAAGGGGCGGAAAACGCGAGAAACGAGAGAGAAGAGTTGAAGTGTCGCTTGCCTACGCGCTAAAACTCATAGCCAATTCCCACGCCAACCTGGTGGTTCTTAAAGCCGCTGGCGCCCTCGTAGTCATAGTTGAGGAAGACGTCGGCGCCTATTCCGGTGACGAGCTTGAATCCAAGGCCGGCGCTGAAGGCGTTGCGGACGGGTTTTACGCCGCTAATATCGAAGCGCTCGGGGGAGCCAGGAAAGCCGACCCGGAGACTGTCGTCAGCCCTCTTGGCGGAGATGGTCCAGCCCAGGCGCAGCTCAGGCGTGAACCTCAGCGAGCCTCTCTCAATGGTGGCGTTGATCTTGAGCTGGATTGGGATATCCACCTGATTGTCTCTGTGGGCGTCAAAACGGTTGATCAAAGCGGCGAGATTGGGATCGTTAATTTCTTCCGTCCAGCCTTCCTGGTCAATGGCGACGAAACGGACGCCGACGCTCGGGATGAACTGGAAGTTATTGGCCTTAAGCGTCGTCCCGACCCTGGCCCCGATCTGCCAGCTGTTGATATTGAAGCCGCCGCTCTTGCGAGAGCCGTAGATAAAGGTGGTGTCGTAGTCGTTTCTGGCCCGGGAATAAGAAACGGAGCCGTCCACGAAAACGCCAACGGGGGTAAGATAGCTCGCGTAGACTCCGAGTCCAGAAGTGTCGATGTCAACTTTGGTCGAGCGGTCGTTGGTGTCCAGCTTCCCAAAGGAAAAGGCGGCGGAAAAACCCATCCGGAGCCCGGGGACCGCGTCCACGATCCTATCGTAACCCAGGGCGAAACCGGTGGCCTTGTAGTCGTAACCCAAGACGTGGTCGCGGTCGGAAACGTCGGTCCACGTCCCAAAGCCGCCTAGCCAGACGCGGCGCAATTCGGCGTTATCCCCGGCGGAGGGAGCGTAGGCGCCGGCGGCGGGGGGCGTGACGCCCTCAATCTCGCGGACGCGATCCAAGCGGCCGTAAACAAGCCCTTGGGCCTTTAAGGTGGTCTGGCTCACGGCGGCGACGACGTTAACCAAAGATTCGCCGATGAGTTGCTTTAAAGCGAGTTCGGGGTTGGAGGACAACGGCATATCGCGCGTGGCGAAAAGACCGAGCGCGTTACTTAACTCTAAAGCCGCTGGGGTGGCAGCGCTAGCGTCAATCATATCTAAAGCTTTAGCGGCGCTAGCGTAATTGGGAGTTTCGGCTACGCTAAGTCTCGCCGCGTTATTGAGCAAAGACTGTCCTAAAGGCAAGCGACCGCCAGTGACCGCGATATTTCCGGATCCGTCAGCGGAAAGATCGTAATTCGAGAAAAACTGATTAATATTGAGAGTGGTGGTGGCGCTCGTCAATAACGGCGTGGCGGAACCGAAAGTTCCGTCCAACTCCAATATGACCCTGTCGCCAGGGGCGATGTTAATCGCGTTAGCCGCGATAGAACCTTCAGATCCCGCGACTTCGCTAATTTGCAAAATCGAATTGTTTGCTAAGTTCAAGCTTCCAGCGATGACAAGATCGTTAGCCAAAGGGGCGAGAATGGAGTCAGTGGTGACACGAACGTTAGCCGCCGTAACGGTTAACGCGGCGCCAATCGCTAACCTTGACTCTTCATCAATGATAACGTCATGACTAGGAGTGGAAAGATTAGCGCTAAGGACGTTTTGGGAATGCCCTAAAAATTTCGCGTCGCTCCCGAGCGCTATCGCGCCAGTGAATTTGTTATCGTCGCCGCTTAAAATTTCAAAGATTCCTCCCGAGGCGTTCATGGTTATCGCGCCAAAAGTATTGTGAACTCCTCCCGACACCTCAAAAGTACCGTTGCCGCCAATAACGCTTGTAGGGCCGGTAAAAGTATTGGTAGTTCCGCCAGAAACCGTAAAACTCGCGTTGGCGCCGTTTACGTTGGTCGCGCCGGTAAAAATATTGGCGCCACTACCAGAAACCGTAAAACTCGCGTTGGCGCCGTTGACGTTAGTCGCGCCATTAAAAGTTATGACGCCGACGCCACTGCCAGACAGCGTAAAACTCGCGTCGGCGCCGTTGACGTTAGTCGTTCCTGAAAAAGTATTGCTGCTATTGCCGGATAACGTAAAATCGGCGGTTGCGCCGTTTACGGTAATGTCGCCTGAAAAAGTATTGACGCCATAATTGTTCGATACCGTAAAAGCGCCGGCTGGATCGCTTACGGTTATGTCGCCATCAAAAGCGTTAGTTGTTCCACCATCCACTAAAAAAGAGCTAGCGACGGTTACCGCTGACTTAACGTAATTTTGCCCAGAGTAATAATAGGGGGTAGTAATGGCAAAAGAACCAACATCAATAACGTCTGTTGTCACGTCGCCTAGATAGTTGACGCCATTCGAAATTTCAAGAAGGCCAGCTCCACTAATGTTACCATTAATTCTATTCGTGCTGCCATAACCGGTGAATTTCAAATCTCCATAGGAAGTCCCTATCAAATCCCCGCTGGAAACAATAACGTCTCCGTTAACCGTGTTAACGCCACCCTGAAATTCAATAAGGTTATTTCCTACCTTGGCGGCCGTGTCCGCGAATCCGCCATAAACATTTCCGCTAATTGTGTTGTCCCCAGAGACAAAGTAAACCTTGTTTCCGGTAGTGTCGCCAATTACCGCTTGTCCTCCATAAGCGTTTCCAAAAACCGTGACTCCAGCCAAATATAGAAAGTTATTCTGAACGTATCCATCGTCATTGCCGCCGCTGGGCGAAGTATTTTCCAAAATATGCGCTCCGCCGTAGACTGTCCCAGCGACGCTACCGCCGCCAATAGTTAATGTGTTGCGTTCAACTTTCGTGTCTCTGGTAAAACCTTCGGATATGCCTCCGCTAGCGCTCGTTGAAATATTGGCGTTCCAAACAGTCAAGGTATTGTCTTGAATTGTTCCCGAGCTGTACATATAGTCATCGGACGGATTGACATAATACCCTTCAATAATCCCGCCCGCGGCTCTCGCGACAGTTGGCTTATAGGTGGCGTTGCCATAGATAGTTACCACGTTTGACTTGATCGTGGCGGAATTTCGGAGCGTATCCCCGGATTCCTCAAGAACTCCGCCGTAAACAAAGTTCACGTCGGCGTTATAAACCAATACTCTGTTTTGCTCAATCGTGCCTCCAATAGCCTTCTCAATAACGCCTCCTTCAACGCTAGACGACGTGTTAAGTCCTGAAATAGCGGTCCCATCAGCGCCGCCGTAAATTTCAACATAGTTGCCATAAACGGTAAGATCTTGTAAGAGGGCAGTGGATTCAGCGCCGCTGATATGGCCACCCGCGATTGAGCCAGCGGCGGTGAAATTCCCGCCATTTACGTAAACTTTATTGCCCCGCGCGTCTCCCTGACTGGCGGATCCGCCTCTGACCGCGCCATTAAACGTTCCGTCTTTAATCCAGACTTCGTTATCTTGCGTCGTGGCTCCGCAGCGGGTCCCGGCGCAAACATTGGTAACGCTCGTATGCGTCACTCCGCCGTTGACCGTTCCAACGGTTCCATCGAAGATAACCACTTTATTGCCGGATACGGTCATGCCAGCGCCGTCTGAATTGGTGCTATTTTGGTTACCGCCGCCCGCGATAGAACCATCCACGCTGCCAGCTACCATGATAACGGCGTTACCCGTTATCGCGGACGTTTCGCTCGCGCCACCGATCACTCTAACCTGATTTGGCGTGCCAATTGTGGCTCCATTAATCCAAACCTGGTTCCCCGTAACAACAGTTGTGTCCGTGGAACCGCCGCCAACGTAATTATAATCGTCGGAGCCGGTCACGACCATTATATTGTCAGTCGGTTTTGGAGTAACAAAAAAGGTGTCGTCTAGTACGGAAACGACCGTATCATCGGTATCCGAGCCAACGGGTAAATTTAAGTATCCCGAACCGCCGGGGCGAACCGCGGTTTCCGAGGGAACATCGGCTGGGTCGTACGTATTAATGAAAGGAGTGATGGTGGGGTAGGGGGCATACTGAGCCAAAGCCAGATTGCACCCTAAAAACGCCATAAGTACCGCGATAATCGCGATAACGCTTAATTGGGGAACGATATTAAGTAAACCGTGGGCAAAATCCGCCCACTTCCGTCCAACGGAATTCATTTTTTCCTCTTATGTAAAACTTTATCTTGCCAGCCATAGGCTGGGAATACAGTGTGCTATTACCATTTTACGCTGTGTAGTTTTAGAAAATTTCATGGGCGGGGAAATCCGTAAGACCTCCGCGCTCTTAGAAACGATTCGCGATTAAAATCAGAGTATCGCCAATTTTAGGGTTCTAGGGACCTCTGGCCGGGCAACCAAAATTCTCGAACATGGCGCGAGACAATACGCTCGCCTCTAGCGTTAAAATTTTCATAATGAATGATACTTGAAAAATCCGTTCCGCTTGAAGAACGGCTTGAAAATAATTCCTTTTTCAAGGAGAGCGTAAACGCCGACGTGAAAAAAAGAATTTTCGCTCTTTGAGCGGTTTTTAAAGGTGGACTTTCTCTTAAGAGAGAGAGAGAGAGAGAGAGAGAGAGAGAGAGAGAGAGCAATAAATATGCCAAAATTCTAGAGTTGGCGCGATAGCCTCGCTCGCGAAGCCAATAGAACCATTGGTCGCGCAAATCGCTAATTTTATTAGCTCTTCCCACTACTTACCCCTGAAAGTGTTAGTCGGTCATATTATTACGAATGAAAATTTACAATAGCATATTTCTTTTATCTTTTCAATTTTTTTCGCGAGAAGGCTCTAGGATCCTTATTTTTGTTTTAAAATTCTCGCGAACTACAACCCGCGCGGGGCCCTCTTTTCTTCGGGAGACTTAGCGTCCCCTCTAATAGTCGCTGGACAGCGAGGCTCTCTTAGATCTTCCCCATAAGTTCCCAAGGACTAAGATTCGGGCTTTCAAGCCTAAATTTAAAGATTTCACGCCCACGTTCGCCACGCGGCGAAAATTTTGCTCGTTGTCGCCGCGCCTGGCGACGCCGCCAAAAATTTATTCTCTCTCAAATTAGGCTCCTCCAAGCCCTGGTGGCCCTTCGACGCGCCACGTTTTTCCCATGAGATGCCCATAAAATGTATAATAGCGCTAAGAATTCTCCATTAATAGTGTTGTCTGGGTTCTGATAGTAAATTTTTACTGCATGTGCAATTTTGACACGCTTGCCACTTTTGCCATGGAATCTTACGCGCTCTCCAAAGATTCTCGCGTTTTAAGACCCGCGCCGCCGCTCGCTCCTTTTCTTCATGGAACCGGAGCGATAGCCTTTAAGCCTCCAAATAACCCTGATTTTACGCGTTGGCGCGCCCGCCCAAGCTCGCTATCCAAATATTCAGGTGAAGACCTAAAGGAAGCGCTAAAGGAACCGCTCGTGGTATTGAATCGCCGGATGTTTGCTCCCCCAAATCGCTCCGCCGAATTATTTGAGACAATTCTCAGGCTCGCGTCCGAAACTTCTTGTCACCGTCGGCCTCCGCGCTCGGGATCGACAAGAACGGCTGTCAACCTAACCCCATGACTCCAATCTGGATTGCCGGCGCTCATAACGATTCCGTGGGGTTAACGCCCAAAGAGATATAGATCTCTTTTCGCTCGCGCGGTACCTCTCCCAGCCTCTTTTTGAACCCAGGTTTCCAAAGCGCTCAATGCTTATTTCTTACGCGCTATGAGTCCGGGAATCCAAGATTTATGCCGCGAGCGCCCAAAAAGCGACCTGCGCCCCCCAAAATAGCGCGCGAAAGGTCGCCCAGTCTCCCTGGGCGCCACCCTCTTTGGAGTTCACGCGAAAGTTTAGCCAACAAAATGGCAAAATGGCTCAAGACTTGAAAATTAATGGAAAATAGCGGATACTCTCGCGTCTAAGACAAACAAGCGAATAGCCCGCGAGCAACGATGCGATTTTTAGCCGTCAGGGGGTGCTTTTACCATGGTTTCTAAACATAACGCGGCGCGCCCCCGGACCTTGCCCGCCGTTTCAAAATATATAAGCGGCTATCGGGGCCATAAAGCGCCAGACGCCGTATTCACGCGCCCCGAAGTCGCGGAATTTATTCTCGATCTTACCGGTTATACCGCTGACATACCGCTTTATGAAATGAGGATTCTTGAGCCATCGTTCGGCGCCGGAAATTTTCTGATACCGATCGTAAAACGGTTATTAGATTCCTGGCGCGAAAGAAACCGTCGTGGCGCGCTTTTAGATATTAGCCTTATGGGAAACGCGATCCGCGCCGTCGAGTCGCGTCGTGATATTTTCGACAAAACTACGGCTAATATACTCGCGATACTCGAAGACGAAGGAATTGACTCCGATACAGGGTCGCGCCTGACAAATAATTGGCTTTCCCATGACGATTTTTTGCTTTCCACTCTGAGCGGAAATTTTAATTTCGCGGTCGGAAATCCTCCGTATATACGTCCTGAGCGAATACCCGCTAAACTTTTAAAAAAATACCGTTCCCTTTATAATACCATGTCCGATAGGGCGGACATATACGTTCCATTTATCGAGCGTTCGCTATCTCTCTTAACGCGAGGGGGAAGACTGGGGTTTATATGCTCTGACCGTTGGATGAAAAACAAATACGGCGATAAGCTAAGAAACTTAGTCGCCCAAGATTTTCATTTTAATATCTTCGTTGACATGGTTGAAACGTCAGCTTTTCAATCACAAGTGACTGCCTATCCAGCGATCATAGTCATAAGCCGTGAAGAGGCTGGACCTACGCGCGTGGCGAGCAATCCCGCCATAGACAAAATATCCCTGACCTCGCTGGCTCGTGAGCTTCTCGCTAAAGACCTTCCCAAAAATACTGGATCCGCGCGCGAAATCGTTGGCGTGGTTTCCGGCGCGAATCCATGGCTTCTTGAATCATTGGAACGCGGGTCAATCATCAGGCGAATTGAATCAGAGTTTCCGCTTCTTCAAGACGCGGGATGTAAGGTTGGGATCGGAGTCGCGACTGGGGCGGACAAAGAATTTATCCACGACTATGACGCCTTAGACGTTGAGCCCGATCGGAAGCTGAAACTTGTGAAGACAGACGACATAGTTTCAGGTGAAGTTAACTGGCGCGGCTTAGGCGTTATTAATCCATTTTCTGAAAATGGACAACTTGTAAATTTAGCTGAATATCCGCTTCTTGAAAAATATCTTACCGAGAGGAAAACGACGCTATCGCGTCGGTATTGCGCGCGAAAGAACCCCGCCAATTGGTATCGCGCGCTTGACAGGATAAGACCTCAGCTGGCTTCCACCCCTAAGCTGTTGATTCCAGACATTAAGGCCGAAGCGAACGTAGTTTATGAAAACGGTCGCTTTTATCCGCATCACAATCTCTATTATATTTTAGCGGACAATTGGAATCTGAGGGCTTTACAGGCCGTCCTTTTATCCGAGATTACGCGGCTATTTATCGCCGCGTACTCAACAAAAATGCGGGGCGGATATCTGCGATTTCAAGCGCGAAACCTCCGGCGCCTTCACGTCCCACGCTGGTCAGACGTTCCCGGTCAGTCGCGCTCCGCGCTAATTGACGCCGGGACGCGTCGAGATCAGGACGCTTGCGACTTAGCCGCTTCCAAACTATATCGCCTTACCAGCCATGAGCGTTTCGTTCTTAATTTGAAAGGTGAATAGAATCATATTGAACTTGGAATCCTTTAAATTAAGACACAATAAGCTAGTTTAATATTTTGCCTAACCCATGGAACGCGAAACGGAAACAACAAAATTTAGGCAATGTCAATCAAGGAGAGCGCGCGGCCGCGATAATTGACGAGAATACTGACTGTTTTTTCCCTTTTCTCCAATAATTTTCCCTTTCTCGCCCGCGCCATTTAAGCGCGGGATACGCGCGGTCCCAGGGAGTCGTTTTTTACTAAGCGCCTTGCCTGTGGCGATTTTAGAGATTGACCGGCCCACGATTATCTACGTCGCGCTAAGATTACAAATATTAAATCCAATCGCGCTCGGGATCCTGATATTGGATAGCGCGTTTGCGCGGCGCGCGATCCGTTTTTTCTTAAGTCATAAGTCTTGGCTTTTGATATTACGCGCGCAAACAAGACTATCGTGGATGACGCTCCTGTGACACATTTCTGGGTTTAGCTCATAACACGCCAAAGCTACGCGCCCATTGTCTTTCAGAAGTTCATAAATGTTTTTAAGTGATTCATCATTGTTTTGAAGACTATTTTTATAGTCGCTTAAAAGCGCTTGCCTATCCTCCGGCGTTTTGAGCGATCGGCGCTTATCCGACTCTACGCCAAGCTCTGGAAGATGAGCGTAGCCAATCCCGACGGTCTCGATAAAAATTCTTATCTTATCGCGGGAAAAACCAAATTTACGGCTTCGCGGATTTCTCCGAACGTCGATCAAGAGCCTGACGTCGTTAAGGATTAACGCGTTAATAAATTCATCGACGCTTTTCCCTTCATAGCCTATCGTGAAAAGGACTTGTTCCGTTTTGCCGAGCTCCCGCTTGACGCGCCTGATTTTATCGAATTTCGCGCCGCGCGCTAAATCCGCGACAAAATCGCGGTTGAGAGCGCTCCACGCTTGTCGCCGACACGCTTTACGGATAAGATCTTGGCCCCTTTCCGCGTCAATTTCAAACAATCGCTCCCGTGACGGTCCCCCCGTGGCTTGGACGCGTCTTTCCCCGGAAACGGAATCGATAGACAGAAATCCTTTCGCGCGCAGAATTTCCAAGTCATTCGCGAGTTGGAACGAATAGGGAGCGTAGAAGCGCGGAATAAAGGCGTAGCTCCTAAAATTATCTCTTGTCAAATATAAGAACGCGAGAATTTGTAAATCGCTTTCCGCCACGCCATCGTTAAACTGACGAACGAACTCCAAGAGGAACCGTTGCCGCGCGAAAGTCGGCTGATTTTGAGTCTGAGTCATCCTTTAACGCCTTTTCCGAGCGTTCCCGCCTTATTGTAGTATGCCTTAAATTCTCAAATTTGTCATCCGCCGCGACGCGCGGACGCGCGACGCCGTCCGCTCCTCCCGGAATTTTGGCTTCAGGCCACCGCGAGGCGGGAACGAGGCTTCCCGCCACGCGCGGTCCTGGCGACGGAAGCGCTAACGCCAAAGAGGACTTCGCTCGCGCGCCCTCGTCCAGCGCGCGCGGAGCGCCCGCCCCAAACTCCAGCCGCGCGCGCGATGACCTGGCGGCCTTGTCGCCAAGACTTTCCATCTTGAAGACCTGGCCGCCAAGACTTTCCATCTTGAAGATAGGGAAGCGTCCGCCCCGCCCGGCGCCCCCAGTCAAAGGCCGTTTGGGCCTTACTCCGGAGATGGCGAGCGCCGCCGCGAGAGTCTGGCCGCGGGAACGCGCCGCCCCGTGACTCCCGGATCCGCGCCCGAAAGCAGGGATCGAAAGCGGGGAGAGGTTCCCCTTAGAGGCGCCTTCCAGGGAGAAGCGGGACCTCAAGGGTGCGCAAAATTTTCCAAAGCGGGGCTCCCACCCGGCGTCCAGCGGCCTCCAGGCGCGCGCGCGTCCGCCTCGCCCTCGCGCCCGGCTGGGCCAGCGCGCGACTTGAAGGAAAGGGGCGCTTTCGCTAAAATCAAAATTTCCGCGCGCGGCCTCGCGCCGCCGCGCGGAACCCGCGCTATCCGCGCCGCGCCCTTAAAGGGGAGGCCTGAGACCGGCGCGCCTTTCTTTTCTCATTATTTCCCCGCCGTCTTTAAGGAATTCCGCGCCCATGGCCAAGGACACCCCCCAACCGCCCGCTTGTTTAGAGGAGCTAACCCGACTGACCCGCGTCGTCAATAAGGCGGGAGAACCCCTCGGCCAGAAGCTATCGAGCTACTTCGCCCCCACCTTGAAGGAGGATCCCGCCGAGGCCGAGCTTGTCAGCCACAAGCTCATGATCCGCGCGGGCCTCATCCGCAAGGTGGCGGGGGGCCTCTACGACTACCTCCCCCTCATGATCCGCTCCATCCGCAAGCTGGAGGCCATCATCCGCGCCTCCTTGAACGCCAGGGGAGCCCAGGAACTTCTGATGCCCGCCGTCCAGCCCGCAGAACTCTGGCGGGAGTCGGGACGCGACCAAAAATACGGACCCGAGCTTTTGCGCTTAAAGGATCGCCATAACCGCGACTTCGTCATCGGGCCCACCCACGAGGAAGTCGTAACCGACATTATCCGCCGCGAGATCCGCTCCTTCCGCGACCTTCCCTTAAACCTCTACCAGTTCCAGACCAAATTCCGCGACGAGATCAGGCCCCGCTTCGGGCTCATGCGCGGCCGCGAATTTATCATGAAAGACGCCTATAGCTTTGACGCGGACGAGGAAGGCGCCTCCCAGTCCTACCGGGACATGTACGAGGCCTACGAGGAGATCTTCCGCGCCGTGGGGCTCAAATTCGCCGTGGTGGAGGCCGACAGCGGGGCCATCGGGGGCAGCCACAGCCACGAGTTCATGGTCCTCGCGGATTCCGGGGAAGACACTTTAATCTTCTGCGACTCCTGCGCCTACGCGGCCAACCAGGAAAAAGCCGAGTTGCGGGGCTACGCCTTTGACCCCGGAACGGAAAGGCCCCTGGAAAAGGTCCACACCCCCGACCAGAAACACGTGCCCGAACTCGCGGCCTTCCTCAAGATCCCCGCGTCCGCTATCGTCAAATCCATGCTCTTTGTCCAAGAAGGCGGGGACCCGGTCCTCGTCCTGATCCCCGGGCACCGGGAAATTAACCCCCATAAACTCCAAAACGCCCTCCCCGGCGGGGCCGTCCGTCTCGCCGAGCCCGCCGAGGCCGAGGCCATCACCGGCGTTCCCATGGGATTCGTGACCCCGGTGGGGGCCAAAGTAAAAATTATCGCCGACGCCGCCATCGCCCAAACCCTTTCCGGGGTCGTCGGGACCGGGGAAAAGGACTATCACTATCTGGGCGCCGCCCCGGGCCGCGATTTTACCGTCTCCGCCTACCATGATCTGGCCCTGGCCACGGAGGGCGATCCCTGCCCCCGCTGCGGAAGCCCCTTAATCGTCAAAAAAGGGATCGAGGTGGGCCACGTTTTTAAGCTTGGGACCAAGTACTCCGAATCCATGGGCGCCAAAGCCACTCTCCGGGACGGGACCGAGAGCCCTATCATCATGGGTTGCTACGGCATTGGGGTGGGGCGGACCATCGCGGCCTCAGTGGAGCAAAGCCACGACGCCGACGGCATAATCTGGCCTTTCGCCCTGGCGCCCTTCACGGTGGCGCTCCTGCCGCTCCAGCCGCGCGACGGCGCTCTTATGGAAAGCGTCGCGAAACTCTTCCGCGAGCTGTTGGAGCTTGAGGTGGAGTGCCTTTTAGACGATCGCGACGAGCGCCCTGGCCTCAAATTCAAGGACGCGGATCTCCTGGGCCTTCCCTTGCGCGTCACGGTCTCGACCAAGACTCTCGCCAAGGGCGAGGTCGAGCTCAAAGAGCGCGCGAGCGGACAGGTGACTTTCCTGCCCTTGGACAAAGCCGCGTCGCTCCTCCGCGACATCAAAGAAAAGGCTTTAAAAAACCAATAATAAAAGACCTTACTCACCGCGAACGCCCGTCGTTTCCTGACGGGCGTTTTTTTTATTTTTTATTTTTTGACGCGTGGCCTTTTTTTTTGCTATCATGGAAAATGAGTTAATAGCCCATCGGGGCAGGGAAGAAACGCCTTCCCGCCCCGCGAGGGCGCGCGACCGCGCGCTTGCGCGCGAGCCACTTTTTTTTCCGTTCGGGCGCGAATTCCGACGGAACCCGAAAGAACCAGGAAGAACCGGAAAGACCCTAAAAGAACCGGTTGAAAAAGACGTCTCTTTTTCCCGCCCCCCCCCAAGTCTTTCCCTCTCCTTTTCTCCAGCGCCTGAAGCGTTCTCCATAAGGAAAGAAATGGACAAGACAGTCGATAACGTTCCCGAGCGCCCCGCCCCTCTGGCCCCGAGCGTCCCCGCCGCTCCGGAGAGCCTTGACGGCGCGCCTCCCGCGATCCTCAAGCCTCCCGAATCCCCCGCTCCTTCCGACTCTGAGACGCCCCGCGCCGGGGCCTCGCCTTACGAAAGCTTCCTTCATAACCTGGAAGAGCCGCTCCCCCAACCGCGCGACGCGCGCCCCGCCCAGACGCTCGCGGAGCGGGAAGAACTGGAAGAGTTGGAAGAATCGCTCGGGGAAAACGATCCCGCGAGCGAAAAACCGCGCGACGGGCGCGATTCGCCCGCGCTCGAGCCCTCCGACGCGGAAAAGCCCCGGGACGAGGCCTCGCCTTACGAAAGCTTCCTCAAGAGCCTGGAAGAGACCCCCCTCCAACCGCAAAACATGGACCCCGCCCAGGCCCGGGAAGAATGGATCGGGGAAAGCGACCCCGAGAGCGAAAAGCCGCGCGACGAGTACGAGCCGCCTCTGGACGCGCCCACCTACACTCCCAAAGCCATTGACATCAACGAGATCATTGACGTCTTCCGCGAGTATTACCCGGAAGCCTCCCGCGAAAGCCACGAGCTTATCCGCAAGGCTTACACCATGGCGGCCCTGGTCCACCGCGGGGCCTTCCGCCTTTCCGGGGAGGCTTACCTTTCCCATCCCCTGGCCGTGGCGCACATCCTCGCCCACATGAAGCTCGACGCCGTCAGCGTCGCGGCTGGATTGCTCCACGACACGGTGGAGGACACGGACACCACCTTGGAGGACATCGAGGAAAATTTCGGGGAAGAATTCGGACCCCAGGTCGCGATCGTCGTGGACGGGGTCACGAAAATAGGCAAGACCAACTTCAGCTCCAACACCGAAAGGAAGGCCGCTTACTTAAGCAAAATGGTCCTGGCCTCCATGAAGGACTTGCGCGTGATGCTGGTCAAACTCGCCGAC
Organism: Deltaproteobacteria bacterium; assembly: GCA_031265205.1. Taxonomy (GTDB): domain Bacteria; phylum Desulfobacterota; class Desulfarculia; order Adiutricales; family Adiutricaceae; genus JAISCZ01. The sequence continues at coordinate 12,094 of JAISCZ010000097.1, read as the reverse complement.
CGCCTCCATAACATGCGCACCCTCTCCTTCATGGAGCCGCAAAAGCGCCTGGAGATCGCCCAGGAGACCTTGGACTACTACGCCCCCTTCGCGACCCGCCTGGGCATCCACAAGATTAAGGCCGAATTAGAGGATCTTTCCCTCTTTTACCTGCACCGCAAAGACTACATGGACATCGCCCGCAAGCTCGCCCTGGGCCAGACCGCCCGCGACGAGTACGTGGAAAGAGTCAAAAAAATTCTCCTCCAGCGCCTTTCCGAATTTGGGGTCGAGGCCGACGTGGCCGGGCGCAACAAGCACATCTACAGCATCTGGCGCAAAATGCGCACGCAAAAAATACCATTCGAACAGATCTACGATCTCTTCGCCTTCCGCGTCATCGTCAGCTCCGTGGCGAACTGTTACAACGTTTTTGGGGTGTTCCACACCATCTTCGCGCCCCTCCCCGGGCGCTTCAAGGACTACATCGCGCTCCCCAAGCCCAACGGCTACCGCTCCCTCCACACGGCGGTGGTGGGGCCCGAAAACTTTCCCATCGAAATCCAAATCCGCACCTGGGAGATGCATTCCTATTCCGAGGACGGCGTGGCCGCCCACTGGCGCTACAAGGTGGGCTCGGACTACTCCAAGGAAGAGCAGGAACTGATCCAAAAGTTCCGCAAAACCCTTTCCCTGGCCTGGTCCGCGGAGAAATCCAAACCCGAGGAGTACCTTTCGGATCTCAAGGAATTTTTGGACAACAAGGACCTCATCTACGTCTTTACCCCCAAGGGGGATATCATCAAGCTCCCCGTGGGCTCGACCCCCATTGATTTCGCCTACCAGATCCACACGGACGTGGGCAACCACTGCGCCGGGGCCTACGTTGACGGTCGCATCGTCAACCTCTTCCACCGCCTGGAGAGCGGGGGCACGGTGCGGGTCTTAACTAATAAATTCGCGCGCCCCCACGCGGACTGGCTCCAAAAAGTCGTCTCCGCCAAGGCCAAAAACCGCGTCCGCGCCGCCCTCGAAAAGGAGCGGGCGCTAATGGACCCCGCGCCCGCCGCCGCGCCCGCGCCCAAACCCGCCCCGCCCCGCCCGGCGAGCCGCGCCCGCGAGCGGTCCCGCGACAACCCCGCGATCTTGGTGCGTGGCATGGAAGACGTGGTCGCGCGCTTGGCCAAATGCTGTGGGCCCATCCCCGGGGAGCCTATCGTGGGTTACTTGACCAAACTGAGCGGGGTCACGGTGCACAGCCAGGACTGCCCGACCTTGGAAGGCCTCGACCCCGAGCGGAAGATAGAGGTCAGCTGGGATTTGGGACGGGAAAAGAATTTCAACGCCGACGTTTTAATCCGGATCGCCCACAGCGGCCAAAGCGCGGGGATCCCCCACGTCATCAACGCTATTTCCACGAGCAAGGCCCCCATCATGGAGTTTAAGTCCTCCGAGCGCGAGGGCGTCATCGACGTGCGCCTGGCCGTGGCCAACTATGAGCAGTACCTCGCGGTCAAAAATTCCCTCTTCCGCCTCAAGGGCATAGTCAAGAGCTGCGAGCGCCTCTCCCCGGTGAGCGGCGGACCCTATTTTGAGGAACCCGAGGCCTAAAAGCCATGGAACCTTCCCCCGGCCAAATTCCTCTCCTGGACTTAAGCGTCGCCGAACTCTCCTCCCTCGCCGCCTCTTTAGGCGAAAAACCCTTCCGCGCGCGGCAGCTGGCCGCGTGGCTCTTTAAAGATGGCGCGGAGGATTTTAGCGCCATGACCAATATCTCCCGCGCCTCCCAGGCCCTCTGGGCGGAGCGCGCCTTTGTCGGGCCCATCTTGGAGCTGGCCCAGACCCTTTCTTCCCCCGACGGCGCCCAAAAACTCCTCTTCCGCCTCCCCGACGGCCTTTGGACCGAAAGCGTCCTCATTCCGGAAAAAGACCACCTAACCCTCTGCCTCTCCTCCCAGGTGGGCTGCCCCTTCGACTGCGCCTTCTGCCGCACGGGAACCTTGGGCTACCGCCGGGATCTTTCTTCCGGGGAAATCCTGGGCCAATTCCTCCAAGCCCAGAAAGCGGCCCAGGGCCGTATCCGCAATATTGTCTTTATGGGCATGGGCGAGCCCCTTTTAAATTTTCCGCGCCTGGCCAAGGCCCTGGCGATCCTCTCCGACCCCACCCTTTTGGCGCGCTCCCGCAAGCAGATTACCGTCTCCACCGTGGGCGCGCTCCCCGGCGTCCGGGAAATGGGCCGCCTCTTTCCCCAGATATCCCTCGCCGTCTCCTTAAACGCCCCCACCCAAAGCCTCCGGCGCGCCATCATGCCCCGCGCCGCCGCGGCCTATCCCTTAAATGACCTCAAGGAAACCTTGGAAAGCCATCCCCTCCCCCCGGGCCGCCGGCTCACCATCGCCTACGCCCTCTTGAAGGGCGTCAACGATAGCCTCGCGGAAGCGAGGGAGCTTACGCGCTTTCTCGCGGGCCTCAAGATCAAAATCAACCTCATCCCCTTCAACCCCTGGCCGGGCGCCCCCTTCGCGAGCCCGGAAGAGAGCGCTATCCTGCGCTTTAGGGACTATCTCGCGGAGAAAAATTACGCCGTCACCCTCCGTCGCTCCAAAGGGGGCGCCGTCGCGGGGGCCTGCGGCCAACTGGCGGGGGAAGCCTCTTTGGCCCCTTAAATCCCCCCGCGCGCTCCCTCCCTTTCGCCCGCCGCCTTTTTGGCGGGGGTTTAACCTTACCGCCGTCCGCCGCTTTTTTTTCTCTTTTAAGGAAAAGGCTCCCCGTGACTCGCGGCTTATCTCGCTCTCGCGGCTCTCTTGGCCTTTTTGGGCGCGACCATCGGACTCTTTCCCGAAGGCAAAAGCGCCCAGGAATTCCGAAACAGCCGCGGCGCGCGCCACAAAAAAATCCCGGCGGGCGCTTTTTGGACGGGCTCCTCCGAGGCCAGCGCGGGCCTCCCGGAAATCGAGAGCGAAAGCCCCCGCCATGAGGCGACCATTGGCCGCGCCTATTATATGTCCGTCTTCGCGGCGACGCGGAAAGACTGGCAAGGGGTCATGGGGCATGACAACTCCCGGAAAAAGGACCCGAAATTCCCCGTGGAAAGGGTTACCCACGCCGAAATAGCCATCTTCCTTGGAGACTCCGCGAAGCGCGCGCCTGAGGACGCCTCATTTACGCGCCCGAGGCGGCCTCACTTAAAGGCCTCAAGGCGCGCCCACGAGCCCAAAAGCGCTCGCGCTTGGCTTTTTCCCAGAAACATCCCCAGAAAGGACGCTCGGAGACAATGACCCACGTGAAATTTTCGCTATTAGCCATTTTGGGGTTAACAAGCCTAATACTTTCGCCAGCGCCTCCGGCCCGCGCCGACGAAATCTCTGATAGCCTTGGGATGAAGTTTGTTTCAATTCCGGCGGGAACTTTCGCCATTTCGGCCGATTTGAGGCGCGCCGTTAACCTTACGGACTATCCCGAACGTCGGGTGACCATCACGAAACCCTTTTACCTGGGCGTTTACGAGGTCACTCAGGCTCAGTGGGCGGCCGTTATGGGAAACAATCCAAGCCGTTTCAAGGGAGACTTAAATCCCGTGGAAATGGTCTCCTGGGACGACGCGGCCTCTTTCGTCGCCAAATTAAACCAGACGCTCCAAGAGGGAAGCTATCGCCTTCCAACCGAAGCCGAGTTTGAGCGCGCTTTATTCGCGGGCGCGACCGCCGCCAATTTTTGGGGCGACAAACCGGAAGACGTTACGCGATACGCCTGGTACTGGGAAAACGCGGACGGCGAGACTCATCCCGTGGGGAAAAAAGAACCGAATCCTTGGGGTCTTTTTGACGTTTTAGGGAACGTGGACGAGTGGGTATCCGGATGGGACGCGGAAAACTATTACGCCGAGGGTCCGCGCGACGATCCGCCGGGCGCCGCCTCTGGAAGGGAGCGGATTAGCCGCGGCTGCTCGTGGGGCGACAGCGGCTGCGGTTCCTTTTACCGCGAAACGACGTATCCCGACGAACGCAACGATAATTTCGGCCTGCGCTTAGTCTTTGAGCCGGATAACAGGAAAACTAAACGCTTACGCCTCCAGCGATAAGCCCAAAACGCCCCCCCTAAATAAGCCCTTCCGCGAAGCCCGCGCCTCTTCCCCCTCGTCCCGGCGCGGCCCGCCGCCCACGCGCGGCCCCCAGCGGGAAACGGAAAGACTTGGCGCTCGCGAAGAGGCGCCGCTCGCGCGACGAGGGCCTTTTATCCTCTCCGCCGACGCCCGCGCCGTCCGCTTGAAGGCGCGCGCGTGGCGTCCCTCGCCAGCGCGCGGGAAGGCCGGCCTCAAAAACCGCGAGGAGACTCGGGTGGCCCTTCGCCAAGCGCGGGCCGAGTCCCAAGGACTTGAGGCCAACGCTCGCGAGGGCAAAATTCCAGGCTCAGGCGAGCGCGCTCGCTCGCCATGTCCGTTCCAAAGGCTTCTTACGCTTTCCCCCGAGGCGATCGCGTCGCCCTCTTCCCCGGGCGCTCGTCCTCGCGCGGCGCGCGGGCGGAAAAGAAGGCTCCGCGCCCGGCGCCTTTTCCACGCGAGCTCTCAAAGGAAAAAGACGCGAGAACTCCCCCAAGCGCGCGCGAGATCCTTCGGGAGGGCGCGCTGGCCCTCCCGCCGCCAGGTCGCCACTCGCCATGCCGAGCCACCCACGCGCCTTAAAGCCAACCCTTCCCGCGCCCTGCCTTGAGCGAGCCAGCGCGCGAGAGCTCATAAAAGATTTGCTTAACGCGGAAAAATTAATTATCTTTGTAATATAATATGGCTTCCCGCGCCTTAAGATCCCCCCGAGTTTGGAGTATTCGCGCGCGCCGCGCGCTCCAAGCCCTGACCCTTACGGATAACGGCGCGCGCGCGATTGCCTCCCTCCCCCCAAAAAGCCGTCTCGCGCTTGAGCTAAGACGCGCGAGCCTCGCGCGCCGCGCGTTTTTTACGGAAAAAATACCCCCCCACGTAAGGACTCTTGGAGAAATGACGCTCGCTAAAATATCATTATCAGTTTTTTTAGGATTAATAATCATCTCGTTATCGTCTCCTCTTCCCGTTCGCGCCGAAGAGCTTACCAACAGCCTTGGCATGAAGTTTGTTTTAATTCCGGCGGGAACCTTCGCCATAGCGGCCGAACTTCAAAGAATCGCGAGCCTGGAAGACAATCCCGAACGCCGGGTGACGCTTACGAAACCCTTTTATTTGGGCGTTTACGAGGTCACTCAAGCTCAGTGGGCGGCCGTTATGGGCGATAATCCAAGTGAATTTAAGGGCGACTCCCATCCCGTGGAAATGATCTCCTGGGACGACGCGGCCGCTTTCGTCGACAAATTAAACCAGACGCGAAATGAGGGGACCTATCGCCTCCCGACCGAAGCCGAATGGGAATTTTCGATGCTCGCGGGAACGACCGCCGCTAATTTTTGGGGCGATAATCAGGATGATAATTCACTATTCGCCTGGCACTCTGGCAATTCCGGGGACGGGACTCATCCCGTGGGAGAAACAAAACCGAATCCCTGGGGCCTATACGACATTTTAGGGAATGTTGACGAGTGGGTTTCCGGATGGGCCGCGGAAAACTATTACGGCGACGGCCCTTATACCGATCCCCCGGGCGCCACCAATGGAACGGAACGCGTTAACCGAGGCGGTTCGTGGGGCGACTGGGGCAACAAATCATTTTATCGGCAAACGGAAGCGACCGACGAGTCCAATCACAATTGGGGCTTGCGCTTAGTTTTTGAGCCAACGCGAACGAAACGCTTGCTTCTCCGTCGATAAGCCTCTAACGCTTCCGGAAAAGAGCCCTTGGGGAAGCGCGCGCCTCTTCCCGCGAGGCCAACCATACGCCGGCGCCGAGACCTCGCGGAAAACGAAAAGAGCGTTTCGTTCGCGCGGAGCGGACCTGAATCGTCCAGGCGGGGACCACGCGAGAGCGCCCCGCCCGCGCTTAGAGCCCCTCGCGCGCGCGACTTAACTCCTCAAAGCTTTTCCGTTCCCAAGCGACGCTCTCAAATCCGGCCCAAGCGCCAACGCGAGCCAAAAGAGCGCCTCGGGATCGCGGAGGACGCCGCGTGAACGCTCCGGAAAAGGAGCCTCCCTTAAGGGGATCGAGGGGCTTTCTCGCGACCCCGGACGCTCCGTCGCCGCTAGCGGGAGCGCCTGTTTCCGCGCCCTCGACGCGGCGAGGAACGCCCGCGGGTCACTCCGGCGGAACTTCGCGAGTCGCGCTCATCGTAAGGAGGGCGCGCGCCGCCTCCCTTCGCGCGAACGGTGGCTTTTTCTCCCCGAGAGCCTATCCGGACGCGCGTCTGGCCGCTAATCGTTAAGCTCGCCCCGCAGGCGTTCCAAAGAATCCTCGGCCATCAGCCTATGGAAAGTCCCGGTCGGGTGCCATTCGTCGTACCAAAGATATTTAAAAGGCTCGGGGTACTCATAGGTTCCCCACCAAGGCTTGTCGACAATCTCGAACCTAAAGCCCTCTTCCCGATCTGTTATCTTCCGCGTCAGGGAGTCGCTCTCGTGGTAATAGAGCTTAACCTCGGGGGAAACGGCCTTTAAGGCCTCCGCGAGTCCCGCCCTGGTGGCCGCGTTCGCGGTATTGACCAACGCGCTCCAAGGCTCGGCGTAACCTTGGTAGTTCCCGTCGAGATAGCCCGGGGAGAGCGTTAAAGCCGAAGTCTCCCGGTAGAGAATATGCCTGGCGCCCCTCTCCGCGAGGCGGGAAAGGCCCTTGGCGATGTTGGCGGCGGTCACTGCCCCGTCCTCTATATCCGACCAAGCGTCGTTGCTGCCCACCATGACGGTAAAAAGGACGAGCGAAATATCCGCGTCGGCGGGCAGTTCGCGCAGATAGTCGTCAATCTGCCACAATAAGCCGGACCAGGCGACTCCAGCGGGGTGATTGCAGTTGCGCTCGTCGCTCATGGCGCCACCCCAAGCCCTAACTTCCGCTGGGACGCCCATTTTTTGAGCGAGTATCTCCACCCAGGTTTGGGTCTCGCAGTAGCGCTTGAATCCGTATCCGTCGGCGAAGCCGTTATCGGACAAACTGTCCCCAAAAGCGACGAGTTCCGTAAAATTGAAGCTTATTTCGGACTCGTCCGCCCGAGCCGCGAGAGAACTCGCGCTCAAAATGGCGAAGGCCAGAAAGCTTAGAGAAGTAACCCTTAAAAGCGTTAAACGCACGGTTGCCACCTTAAACGCGTTATGAAAAATATGTTTCGCGGGTATTAACCCGCGCGGGTAACGGCCGCCGGAGATCCTTGTAGCTCCCAAAGAACGCGTCTATCAACGGGTCGCGACGAATCATGACGGCGCTCTGACGGAAATTTTCGAGAACTTGACGGAAAGGGCGCGAATCTTCCCCAAACACGATCGCCCTGACAAATAGACAATAGCGCCATGACAATATTCTATAAATGACGGAAATCAAATTTCATTATTAAATTTTAAACCGTCAAAAGAAATATTTTATTACAGGCAATGATAAACGCGCGCGCCTTCGCCGCCATCGCTATTCCCCCGGCCCAACGTCGGCCTCTCGCGATTTAACGGCGGTTTTTTGGGGAAAAAATTATTTAAAATTAGTGGCGACGTTTATTTATTCGCGATTTCGCGTCATTAAAGAATTTTAAAGCGTGTCTTAGCCAATTAAAACAAGGCATTTTCCCCTACGCGTTACGCCCACGCCAATTTTGATTATTTTATTCGCCCCGGTATGGAAAGGGGTCCAATATTCTTTATTTTCTATGGCCTTTAAAGCTTCTTTCGCTAATTGTTCCAGAAGCCTATTAATTTTATCTTCTGTCTTAGTTTTTTCGCTTTCGACACTGTCGCGACGCGAACGCGCGGCGCCAGTATCAATTTTAGCGAGGCCAAATTTTAATTCAAATATCGCGTATACATTTTCATTAAAGTAAACGGCAATTAAGTCGGAATTGCCAATAGCTCCTTTGCGCTCAGGAAGAGACATGTCCGTAAGCGCTCGGCAATAGCTATAAACCATTTTATGGTAACATGATTCATTTTCCTGATGATGTTCGGATGGAAGGCCACCAAAGAGGGAATTAAAGATTTCCGTAAGCTTTTGAGCGTCACGCTCAAGTATCGCTCCTTTGAGTCGTAATAACGCGGTATTGCTGTCCCAATCTAATAGTTGGAACAATGTTCCCAGTAAAGCGTCGTAATTACAACATTGAATTTCCCAATTGGGAATCTTCAATGAATACGCTTTTCCGGACGAACTGGCTCTAATTCTTTCTTTCACCGTCAAAAAACCGGTCTGAAATAGGGTCGGCACGGGCTTCAATTTGCCAACCTCAGCGGTATTTAATTCTATATCGGAAATAGGAATGAACTCTTCCTGAATGATACTGAGGGGATTTCTGGATGAATATTTAGAGAGAAAAGTCATTGAAGGATACGCGCCAATCCAGTAATTGGAAAAAAGCGACTCATTTATAAAATTTAAAATTGAACATGGGTTTAGAACCCTTACTTCGCCATCCCAACTATATCCATCGTACCATTTACGAATCTCGTCAAGCAGATCGCTCATTGTCGCTTTCTGTGATATATCTCTATTTTTTTTCATTATTTCAATGGTTACGGCAAGATGTTCCTTAAAATATATATCAAGTTCTTCTGGGGTAAATCCGCAAATTCCGGAATAATTCGCGTTAAGAGTCAAATCAATGAGTTGGTTGAGACCTGACGACAAACCCATAAAGGCGAAGTGAGTCACGCCAGTTACAAAAACAAAGCGCAATAAACTTTGGCTTGATTTTAATTTGGAATAAAAATATTTTAGGATATTTCTATTTTTCTTGGCTAATTCAATGTCATCAACGTGATCGCTTACGGGAGAATCGAACTCGTCAACAAGCAATACTACCTGTTTTCCGGATTCGCGATTCAATTTTAGAATAAGATCTGACAGCAATCCTCCCGGAGAATTTCCAGTTATTGTCAATTCTAAAGAATCAGCGGTTCGCCTTACCATCTCTTTCAAATCTTCCCTTAATAATTCAGGGGATTCGCTATCAAGATCCATACTTAGTTCTATGACTGGGTACGTTTGAGTGAAATCGTAATCAGATTTTCCAATCCATAATTCGGCGAAATAGCCTTCAGGCGGCGCGCCGGTATCATGATGGCCTTTGAATAACGCCGCTATAGTATTTAAAAGAAGTGACTTTCCAAACCTTCTGGGCCTTGACAAAAAATACTGTTTTCCAGTAGTGACCATATTATATATAAATTGGGTCTTATCGGCGTAGACGTAATTTCCCGCCATAATCTCTTGGAAAGACTCAACGCTTAACGGATTTTTTTTCACGGAAACTCCTCGCGACAAATTTAAAATCTAACAAACGAGTTCTCTTCCACTGAAAAAGCCCATAAATAGACCTCTTGGTCTCCCTTGCCATAACTAACGCCGCCATTATAAACATTTTTGATTGATCAGCCAAATAAAATCCTTAAATCCGTTTAAGCTCAACGCGATTTTTTATAGCCTTACTCTTTCTTCGCGCGTGACTTCGCGTGTTTTTTGTTTTATATTTATATACTATAAATATTTTAATTAACATATAATTTATATTAAAACATAACGTATTTAATTGATTTAAATATTATAAAATATTGTCTATTCCCTTATAATTAACGGAAATAGTTCTAAAAAATAATGGCTAATCCGTATCCGTTCACGGAAGGGACTGGCCAAGTCACTATGGTCAAGTCTGGATCATGGCGGGCCAGTCCCCACGGTTGGCTGAAGCGAACCGCCGCCCGTGGAGCGACCGGAGAACCCAAACGGACAGAGCGCGCTCCCCTCGCCTTCGCCCTCCTCGCCTTCGCCCTCCTCGCCTCCGCCCTCCTCGCCTCCGCCATCGCCTTTGTCATCCCCGGCGCCCGGCGCCAGGGCCGCGCTTACCCGCGATCCTTCGCTTGAGGTAGCTCGCCATTATAAACAGATCGACTGGAACGGCTAAAGTCCCCCCGGACCAGAAGTAGTAATAAGCGCTACAGCCGATGGTCCGACGATCAAAGCCCTTCCAGACCAAATAATTGATCTCGGAAGCCGCGTGATAGACGCCAAAGAACCCAAGAACCGCGATGGCCTGGTTTAAGAAAGAATCCGACGAGGAGCGTAATATCAAAGTGGCGACGGCGCCGTACAGGATCATTGTGTCTGTCCGACACTCATTGCCGTCAATGACGCCTCTCCTCGTCAAGGTCGCGCTAAAGGCCTTGAGCGTGAAGGCGGCCCCGGCCGAGACGAAGGGAACCCACAAGAGGCCCATGCCCGGGTAGCGCGAGCCTAAGGCCGCCAGCGCGAGTCCCGTAAACGCGACCGCGGATAGGACCGCGGCTGTCGCCTTATGGGGAAGACGGTAATTGCTCAAGAAGACGAGCGTCAAGAAAGCCATGACCAACAGAAACAGTAGTAAGGGAAAGTTGGCGAAAAGATTTTTGTTGGCGTCGCGCAACGGCGTTAAGAGCGCGATAGCCCCGGTCAGCAAAAGCGTCCAGCCGACCATGGCGTAGGAGGCTAAGGCCCTCTCTCGCTCGGTGTCAATATCCCGCCCCAGTTCTTCGCTCTCGGGCGTACCGACGGATATAATTTTCCCGCAAGTTTGACAGACGATGTCGTCCTCTCCGGGCGACGGCAGCGCCAAGCGGCCGCAGGCTGGGCAGACAATGATTTTCTCGCTTTTCATAATTCCTCCATTACTCGCCCTTGTCGGGGCGGAGCCCGTAGCCCCGCCGCCCTTGGCGCCAAATTCAGACCCTGGGTCGCCTTAAGCTATCATTCGCGTCCTCGCGCGTCAATTCGCTTGTGGCGAAACGCCGCGAGAGCCAATGGCGCGCGCCTCCGCCAAAAAGAATCGGGGCGGGCCAGGCGCCCCAAGAGACAAGAGTCTGGCTGGCGCTTCGCGGATAGCGGCCCTCGCCAGGACGGATGACAAGCCCCCCGAAGGACGCGAGGCCGCTGGCGCGGGCGTTCCCCGGGCCTCGCCTTGTCCTGGCGACCCTGAATAAGAAATTCGTCGCGATTGGCCGCGCCGGGGCGTGAAAGCGCGCTTCGAGCGATGAAGCGCGAAAAAGCGTCAAAAGCGCTTGGAACGACATTACTGGCCGCTTTTAAATGTCGATGCCGCTATAGAGGACGACGCGGCTTGACGCCGCCTCAGCGACCCTGGGACCGAGAGCGCTTGTCGCCATGGCCGCTCTCGAAGAGAGGGAAGCGGCGGCCTCCGGCGCGCCGGAAGCGAAATCAAAAAAAGCGGCGCGACCGCCAATCGCTTAGGAAGGTCATGAACGGCGGCGCCGGAGGCGTGACTTAAGCCAGGTCCGGAGCGCTCGCGCCCAAACGCGCGCGTACCCTTCCACGCTGGAGCGAAGCCGCTAAAAACGCGCTCTTCGCGAGCGAAATCAGCGCTAAAACGCCTCTTAGCCCGTTTCCGCGCGGCGCGCTCTTCAGCGCTCCGTTTATCGCCGAACGCTTCAAAAGAGCTTTCCCCTCTGGGGGCTTGCCAAACTCTCCCCGAGTAAACTCAGAGGCTTAAAGGCTCGCTCGCCCCCGAGACGCGGCGCGCGGGTCCTCGACGGGCGCGAGGAGAACGCGAGGCGAATAAAGCGGACGGGACGCCTCGACGGTCTAAGGCCTTACCGGGCGCCGGGGCGCTTCTCCAGCCTTTTGCTTTCCCCGGTTCGCCTTCCCTTGGGAACGTCCGCGTCGGCCACCAAGCGAAAGCCCGTGAACTCAAAACGCTCCTCCGCCCTCACCCAGCCCCGGTCGCTGACGCGGGATTCGTCCATCCCCCAATAGCAAGTCCCTCGCACGGGGCGCCCCTCGCCCCGCGCGGGGCCCTGGGGGTCAACTTCCGGGGAAACGGCGTAATAGTCGCTGTCGTACCAGTCGCCCGTCAGCTCGGAAAGGGTATGGAGAACGTCATGGATTCCCCAGCCATTGGGTGGGTACAGCCCCACCGGGGTAATATCATCGTTAGGGCAGTCGGCGTAATCCCGCATCAGAGCGGGGTCGTCTCCGTAAAAATAGAGGCTTTCCCCTCCCGCCCGCGCGAAATATTCCCA
>JAISCZ010000076.1 GCA_031265205.1 Deltaproteobacteria bacterium | reverse complement strand
TCCACGGCGTTATCGGCCAATTTTTCGACGGGCTCGGCCAAAATCAGGGCGCTTTCCGGCGAGAGCTCGTTGGAGATAAGTTGGGTTAATAGCCCGTGGCAGGAGGGAACTTTCAGGCCCTCATAGTGGTCGGGATAATAAAGGCCCAACTTCGTCGCGCCCATTTTCAGATATGGCATCGCTCCGATCCCTCCTTAAAAAAGCGCTCCCGCGCGAACGGGGTAACGCGCCTCGCGCCGGCGGCCCCGCGCCGCCGCGAGCGCCCCTCAAAGAAAGCGGAAGCGCCTCGCGCGCGAGAAAAAATATTACCGGCGCGAAAGCCAAGCTCGCCCGCGCGGACGCTTCGGGAAGGGCTTCGGGAAAGAGCCTTCCCGCCAAGGACGATAGGCCAAAGCCGCGGACGCGCCCGCGAGCCGCTGGGCGGAAAGAGCCCGCCCGCCTCAGCGCTCGCGAGGAGCCCGCGACGGGCTAGCGGAACGAGGGGGAACCTATTTGCGGGTGATCTCGACCTCATAGCTTGAGCCACCCTCCCTTGAGGTGGCGACGCACGTGGCCACGCCATTTTCGTCAGGAACGCACTCAACGTCATAGGGCGAGTAAGCGGAGCCACGATAAGCGCACGAGGCGCCCTCGTCGTGAATGACCAGATTCCGACCGTCAAACTCCGCGCTCAAATCCCCTTGGCAAACGCCGGCCAAGTTTCCGGAGGAGTCCATTTCCTCCGTTCTCACCGTGCCGCGCCCGTTTTCGTCAAAACAGTATTCGTCGAAAAGAGGCAAGTTATTGGCCGGGTTGAAAAGTTCGGCGTCGGAAAGCCAGCACCCCGCTAAGAGGGATATGTCTAAGGGCTTGGGATCGACGGGAATAACCAATCCCTGTCCGCGCGACGGGGGAACCGGCGCCGGCGGAATAACGGGAACGGGCGGCGGCGGAATAACGGGAACGGGCGGCGGCGGAATAACGGGAGCGGGCGGCGGCGGAATAACGGGAGCGGGCGGCGGCGGAATAACGGGAGCGGGCGGGGAAACAGCGTCCGGCGCGCAGGCTAAAAGCTGGTCCGCGTAGCGCCCCTCAAGGACCCGCAACTCGCTCTGGAGCCTCGCCGCTTCCGCGGCGTCGCCGTCATAGGCGTGGAGAGGCGGTTCCGAGCGCGCCGCCACGAGAGGGCGCATGCCCGGAAAGATGAGCAAAAATAAGACGAGCAGAAAAAGAAAGCTAATCAGGGCCGCCAAGAGTATTTTTCCCACGTCCCAAAAAGAAGTGGAGCGCACCTCCACGATCGGCTGGATAAGCTCGCGCCGCTCGACCGGAACGGGCGGGACGGGCGGGATGGGCGCGGTGGGCGTGACGGGCGGAGCGGGAGGCGCGGGCGGCTGGGGCAGGACGGCGCTCAGTTCGGGGATATCGCTGTAAGCGTTCGCCGGCAATGGGTCCCGACCGTATTGGGAGAAAACTTCCCAGGGGATGACGACGGGTTGGTCCCCCACCAGGTAAATGGGCGGCGCGCCCGGGGTGCGGGCGACCACCCCCGTCAGTCCCACGGCCAAGCGGGCGATAAGCCGACCCGCCTGTTTGCGCGCCTCGGAAGTGGAAAGCAAGAGTTTTTCCCCAAAGGCGGCGTATTGCCCGGCCCTCTGGATCAGGAGGGCGTTGGCGCTTTTTTTGGCGCTCTCGTCCAATTGGTAATAGGCCCGCGACGCGCCCGCGAGGGGAGTCCGCCAGTCGACGCTTTGGGAGACTGGCTTAAAAACGGGCTCGGCCACCGATGAGGCCCCTTCCGGGCCTAACTCCTGGGTTAAAAGGAGATTTAAGAGAGCGAAATTCGCGGTGAGATTGGAGCTTTCCGGAGCGCTGGAGGCGTATTCCTCGGTCGTGGTGGTATGGATAATTTGGCTAGGCATAAAAACCCCGTAAAGTCCCCTTAAAGACAAAAATGGCGTTTTTTTTCAAGAATTTTCCCCGCCGCGACTCCTCCGCGGCTGGCCGCGCGCGGCGTTCGTCGCGGGGAAAAAGCCTAAAACAAGCGAACTTTAATAAGAAGCATCTTAAATCATCTTATTAAGGAAAGTCCAGAGCGGCCCGCCCGCTAGAAGCCTTGAGCCGACAAGCTTAAATAAGAATTTTGGGGAAAGGGGGGATCTTACGGCCCGCGGGGTCCAGGCGCGCGAAGGGGCCCGCGCGAGCGCCCCCTCCCCGGCGCGGCCTAAAGCCGCGCCAGCGCCCGCCCCGGCCTCTGAAAATCAGTCAATCCTCGTAATATCCACGTTAAAAGAGCTGCGGTCATTTTTGCCTTCGCAGCTGGCCCGCCCGCCTTGGCCCGGAACGCAGACCACGGTATAGCTACGGAATTTGCGGCCGCTTTTGGGGCATTTCGCGCCCCCATCGTTAAAAAGGAGATTCCGGCCCCGAAACTCGGCCGTGGCCCAGGTTTCGCAAGTTTCCAAGGGCCTTTTGTCGGAGTCGAAGAGATTGGTGTAAAGCCGTCCCCGGCCATTGGCGTCGAAACAGTATTTGTCGCGCAAAGGGAGACCGGTGGAGGAGACCACGACCCCGTAATCGGAATACCAGCAGCCCTCGAGAAAAGCGAGGTCCCCCGGGGCTAAATTTTCGGGGATGACGAGTTTCGGGGAGCGGGGCGCGGGCGTGGGAGCGGGTTTGGGCTTGGGCTTAGGCGGAGGCGGCGGAGGCGGCGGAGGCGGAGGCGGAGGGTCCACGGGCGGCGGGAGAGCCTCGGCCCAAAGCTCGTCCGGAGACCAGGACTCGTCCCACACGTCCTCGTCCGCGAGAAGGGGCGCCCCAAATTCCGGCAGGGGCGGCAGATCCTCCGGGGAAGGCTTGCAGGAGTCCTTGAGGGCTAAATAATCCTCCCGGAGCCGATTCAGCTCGTCGCGCGCGAGGAGTTCCTCCGCGGCTAAAGAGCTTAAATCCGCGTTTCCCTCGCGGTCCCGGAAGGCGAAAAGCCCAGGAAGGAGGAGAAACGCCAAAAGGGCGCAGAGGGCCAAGGTCCCCAGAGCGACCAGGATGGCTTTGAGAAAATCCCAGCCCCAAGAGCCGCGCGCGACCGGAGGGAAAGCCACGGGGGCCGGGACGGGAACGGGAGCGAGCGCGGGTTCCGCGGCCGTGGGGCGCGCGAAAAAATCGCTTCCTTTAAATTCAGTTAAGCCGCCTTTCCCCCGCGCCAAATCCTCGCTCGCGATAGGAGTCAGGCCCCAAGCGGCTAAGACCGGGCGTTCGCCCACCAGAAAAAGCGCGCCTTTTTCGCCCCGGGAGGCCGCCTCCAACTCCTCGGCCAACCGCGCGAGAATAGCCCCCGCCGTTTTTTTCTGGCCGGACTTGGATTTGAGAAACTTTTGGCCGATAACCGCGAAACTTAAAGCCCTTTGGGCCAAATAATCCCGCGCCCGCGCTTTTTCCGCCGCGGCGGCCTTCTCCCAGGGGGTCACGGGACCCGCGAGGGTCGCGATCCAAGAAATGGAGGCGCGCCCCGCGTCGAAGATGGGAGTCGCCAAAACGCTGGCCTCGTCCCCCGGAAGCTCGTCGGCGAGAAGCGACATAATCAGCTCGAAGGCGGAAACGAATTGGACTCCGTCCTGAGCCTCCAAGGCGCTTTCGGAGAGAGCGGAGCTTAACAGGAGCTGATTGGCCATAAAACTCGCTTTAGGGCGCGCTTAAAAACTCGCGACAATCCTGACGCGTCGGGAAAGAGCGAGAAATCTCGCGATAAGGAAAAACGAGAAATCTCGCGCGGCGGGCCCAAGCCCCCGCGCTAGGCGACAGGGGAAGGCCCTTTCGCGCCGCGCGCCATTATTTTAAACCTTCGGCCACGGAAAATACACTTGAGGGACGCGCCAAAGCTCCAAAGCGCCAACGCTCCAGGCGCCCCGGCGCTTCCCCGAAGGCCGCGCGCGAAATTCCGCCCTGGCCCCTATTTCCCCTAAAGCCACGCGCGTCTTTCGCGCCGCGCCGCCCGTCTTTCGCGCCGCGCGTCCCCAATGGCCCAGCGCGGCGCCCTTTCAGAGACGCGCCTCAAGGCGCTTTTCGCTTTAAGCGTTATCGCTTTTGGCTTTTTACGACAAACTTAAGATTCTTTCGCGAGCCTTGGCCCCGCTCGCGCGCGCCTCGCCCCCGCTTAAGAGTCCGCTTTTTCGCGATCGAAATTGACCTCGCGCCGCCAAAATACGCTTCCAGCCAACTCGCGCGCGCTTCCCCCTCGCCGCGCGCCGCGGCGGGAGCGAAGCGAGCGAGCGCGGTTAGGCGCGCCCATCCTCGCGCTGACGTTAATTTGGCCCCAAAAGCCAAGGGAGCGCGACCTTGAGGCTCTCGCCGCGACCGCCCCAGGGGAGGATAAAGAAAAAGGCGCGGCGAAAGAGGGCTCCCCCCAGAAGCGAGGAAACTTATCCGTCCCGGGGAAGATGAGCCCAAGCGCCGCGCGCCGAAGGCTAGGGCGCGTTTAAAACGAGAGCGCGCGTCAGGCGAGCGCGCGCTTTTTAGCTAACTCTGGTGATCGTGACGTTGAAGTCGTTGACCTCGCTTTCGCCGTGGCATTGGGCGCGCCCGCCCTGGCCGGGAACGCAGAGAACGGCGTAATTGTGAAACTTGGAGCCGCTCTTGGGGCATTTGGCGCCCCCATCGTTAAAAAGGAGATTGCGGCCCTGAAACTGGGCGGAGGCCCAGGTCTCGCAAACCTCCCGCAGGTTCCCATTCCCGTCGAAGAGATTGGTGTACAGCCGCCCGCGGCCGCTGGCGTCAAAACAGTATTTGTCGCGCAAAGGGAGGCCCGTCGAGGAATCGTGGATCCCGGAGTCGAAATACCAGCAGCCCTCCAAAAAGGAAAAGTCGCCCGGCGGCGAATCCTCGGGGATAACGAGATTGGGGGACCGGGGCGGGCTTGGGGGCGGATCCTTCTTGGGCGGCGGCGGCGGCGGAGGCGGAGGCGGCGGCGGTGGCGGCGGGGGATCCACGGGGGGAGTCAGCGCCTCGGCCCAAAGCTCGTCCGGAGACCAGGCCTCGCCCTCCAAATCTTCTTCCCCGGGAAAGGGCGCCAACAACTCCGGAAGAGACGGCAGATCCTCCTCGGGAGGCCGACAGGCGTCTTTGAGGGCGAAATAATCGTCCCGGAGCCGATTAAGCTCGTCGCGCAAGAGGAGTTCCTCCGCGGCCAAGGGGCTCAAATCCGCGTTTCCGTCGCGGTCCCGGAAGGCGAAAAGCCCCGGAAGGAGGAAAAACGCCAAAAGCGCGCCAAGGGCCAAGGTCCCCAGGGCGCTCAGGAGGGTTTTGGCCCAATCCCAGCCCCAAGGTTCCCGCGCGTTCGCTAAAAGAGCCACGGGTGGCGCGACGCGAGCGGGCCGCTCTGGCGCGGGAACGGGTAAAGCCCCAGCGACCGGGGCGGTGGCTTTAAGAGCGTCTCCCCTAAGTTCCGTTAAGCCGTCTTTCCCCCGCGCCAAATCATCGCTCGCGATGGGAGCCAGGCCCCAAGCGGCTAAGACCGGGCGCTCGCCGACTAAAAACAGCGCGCCTTTTTCGCCCCGGGCGGCGGCCTCCAACTCCTCGGCCAGACGCGCGAGGATAGCCCCCGCCGTTTTCTTCTGGCCGGACTTGGATTTGAGGAATTTTTGGCCGATAACCGCGAAACTTAAGGCCCTTTGGGTCAAATAGTCCCGCGCCCGCGCTATTTCCTCCTCGGAGGCCTTCTCCCAGGGGGTCACGGGGCCCGCGAGGATCGCGTGCCAGGAAATGGAGGCGCGCCGCGCGTCGAAGATGGGCGTCGCCAAGACGCTCGCCTCGTCCCCCGGAAACTCTTCGGCGAGAAGCGACATAATGAGTTCGAAGGCGGAGACGAATTGGATTCCGTCCTGGGTCTCCAAGACGCTCTCGGCGAGAGCGGAGCTTAAAAGAAATTGGTTGGCCATAAAACTCCCGCGCTCTTATGGCGAGGCCCCTCGCGGAAAGCCCGCGAGGGGCCCCTGGGGGCGGCGGCGAAAGACGCGCCTCGCGAGGCCACGCGCGCGCGCCGAAATTTTCCCGCCGGGGGAGACTCCATGGCGGCGGCGAGCGCCGTTAAAGCATCTTAGACCTTCTCGCCCGGGAAAGAAACAGCGGGGACAGGGAGGCAAAATTAGCGCGGGGGCGAGTATTCCCCGCGGCTAAAGCTCGCGTCAATCGCCCCGCTCCGGTCGTCGGCGTAGCCGAAATGGCATCGCAGCTTGTCGTCGCCCTCCAGGGAGCAGTCCATGAGCGCGCTCGCGTAAGTGGACTGGTCTTTTTGACAGACAGGCGGCTGGCTCTCGTCCTCCGTTAAAAGAAGAACGTCGTCGCTCTCGAAAGTTCCCTTCGCCGCCGCGACGCAGGTATTGACTAAGTTAAAGCCCGCGTCATACTCCAAAATCTTCACCTGGGCGTTTCCGCTTTCCCCGTCAAAGCAGTACTGGTAAACGGCCACCGCCTCGGGCGCCAGCCCGGAGGAGCTAAAGGGCTCGGAATGCCAGCAACCGGTGAGGGCCACGGGGTACGGCGGCGCGCAGGCCGCGAGTTTGTTGAAATAAGCGTCCCTTAAATTCCGCAGCTCCGCCTGGAGCGCTATCTCCCGCTTTTCGTACTCGTTTAAGGGCGGCGGGAAGGCCAAGGCGCGCAGAAAATCCCAGCCGTAGTAACCCAAAAGGAAGAGGGCGACGAAGAGGAAGAGAAAGAGAAGGCCTATCCCCAAAATGGCGAAAAAGCCCCCAAAGGTGAAAACGTTCTTTTCCTTGTAGACGATCTTAATGGGCTTAATGACGATGGGGTCGTCATCCGGAATGGGCGTTGGCGTTGGCGTGGGCGCGGGCGCGGGCGCGGGCGCGGGCGCGGGAGCGAGCTGAGGGACCTCTCCGGCGAGAATGGATCTGATCAGGGAAGTCTGGTAGTCCGTGAGCTTTAAGGGATCGCCTTCCGCCCCTTCGCCCAAAATGGGCATGAGCCCCCAGCCGGACAAGACGGGTTTCCCCCCGACTAAATGGACCGCCACCCCCCGCGGGACGCCGGCGATCGCCGCGGCGATATCCTCGGCGAGCCGGGAGACGATGCGGCCGGCGAGCTTGCGCTGATTGGATTTGGCGTTAAGGAGCCGCGCCCCCAAAGCGACAAAGGCGCAGGCCTCGCGGCAGAGGATATTGACGGCGTTTTGCTTGGCCGCCCCCTCGAGTCCCTCCATGGGAACGATGGGCCCCTCCAGGGAGGTGTACCATTCCAACGCGCGCGCCGACGTTTTTTCCAAAGGCTCCGCTAAAATGGAGGCCGCGCCCTCGCTCAATTCGCCCTTGAGCAGATTTTGCAGATTCCCGTAAAAAGAAATAATGCGCGCGCCTTCGGAGGCTTCGGGATAGAAAAGATTCAGATCGGTTACGTGGAGAAGAGAGGACATTGATCTTAAATGGATCCTTCAATCCGTTAAAAGGCCCGAAGGCGGATTTCCGCGCGGACGCCCCTTCCGGCGCGCGCCGAGGGCGGCCGAGAGGGGAGCTAATCGGGTTCCCGCGTCATCGTGGTGCTCTCTTCCCCCCGCACGCCCCGCTGGCGCACCTGGCATTCCGAGGTGGTCTCCCCGGGGAGGCAAGTGATGGTCGTGGGGAGATAGGAACTGCCGAACTCGCAGATCGCCCCGCTCTCGTTGATGACCAAAGAGTCGCCGGACATGCTGGCCTGGGCGTTGGAAACGCAGGTGTCCACGACCTCGCCGTTGGGACCCCGGGAAAGCATGGTAACCCGGCCCCGACCGTTCTGGTCAAAGCAGTAACGGTAATTGAGGGGCTCCTTGGTGCGGAGATTGTAGAGCGTGGTCTGCGAATTCCAGCAGCCCTGAAGCCAAGAGACGTCGCCCGTGTTCCCGGCTTCCGGGGGGATCTCCATGTTTGGGGGCGGGGGCTGGTTCTCCCCCTGGTTTTCCTCCTCGGAAGGGGGATTTTCCCCCTGGCTTTCCTCGTCTGGAGGAGGATTCTCTCCCTGGTCATCTTCGCTTGGAGGAGAAGGAGGATCCTCCCCCTGATTCTCCTCTTCGGGAGGGGGAACTTCTTCCGCGAGGGATCCTTCGTCCCCCAAGCCTTCCTCCCCGAGAAGCCCCTCCTCGCCCAGATCGCCCTCGCCCGGCGAAAACGCGAAACCTTCGCCGTCGAGCGCCCCGGGTAGCGCCTCTCCTTCGCCCAGGTAAAGCGGGTCGCCGAGCCCGGGAATCACCACCGCGCCTTCCCCGCTAGGGAGCGGGGGAATCGGCTCTTCCTCGCCTTCGCGTTCAGGCGCGAGCCTTTCCGGCTCCAAGGGGCAGAGCGCGCGCCGGGACTGATATTGATCCCGCAGGCCCGCGAGTTCTTCCTGGAGAGCTCGCTGCCTTTGTTCCCCCGCGAGATCCAGTTCCGCGTCCTTCCAGAATCCCGGAAAGAGAAACAGCAAAATCCCCAGAAGAAGCAGCAAGGGAAGGAGCGCGAACAATAACAAAGGCAAACAGCCCGGCCCCCAAAGAGAGGCGAGGAGACATCCCTTACGCGTTATTTCCGGGACAGGGACAGGAGCGGGCTCGGGCTCTGGCGGCGGCGACGGGTCGTCGGGCGGAGGGGGAGCGGGGGTCGGGCGCGCGACGTCTCGCGCGTCCCCGGGCTCTTCGGTCAAATCCCAGCGGACCCTGGGCGTCCCGTCGAGGGGCGCGACTCCCCAATCCGCGATCACCAGGCGATCCCCCACCAGGCACAGTTGGAAAAAATCCTTGTTGGCCAGAATTTGCCCTAACTGCGCGCTGGCGTTCAGCGCGTTGCGGCTTTTGGAGAGCGAGAGCCTTCGGCGCAACTCTTCCAGCTCGGAAAGCCGATCGTCCAAGGTCTCCAGGGCGAACTTTTTTTCCGTCGAGGAGAACTTCTTCCAGGGCGTGAGCTTCCCGGTGAACTCGGCGCGCCAGTTAATGGTCTCGCCCGAGGAGTCCAAGTCGGGCTCGGCGAAAAGGTTGGCCCGATCCGGCGGCAGCTCCTTTTCCATCACCTGGCGCAAAGCGCCGTACCAGTCGATGAGCCTGACCCCGTTTTGGGCGAGCAGGCGCGACTCGCTAAGGGAAGACGAGTGGACCAGGGTACGGCTCATGAGGGCGCGGCCCTAATTGGCGGCGAGCGTGTAGGCCACGCCGTTGGCTTGGAGGAAGTTGACGAAATCGGCGGCGCCCAGGGAAAAGTTGAGCTGGCGGTTGCTAGAGCGGCCCCCGCCCTCGTCGTCGTCGGTTAAAATGGCGGTGTTAATGCCCAAGACGGCCCCGCTGGGATTGACAAGGGGCCCTCCGCTGTTGCCGTGGGAGACCTCGGCCGTGTGGGTGATCATCGGCACGCCGTCCATGTCCTGGATGACGCTGATCACGCCTTCGCTGTAAACCACTTCCGGCGCGGCGTTGGGATCGCCTTCGCTGAAGGCCTCGAATTTCGGGTCAAACTGGGTATTGAGCCCCGGATAGCCCCAGGCGCCCACCCGCTCGGTCCTTTTGGGGTTCGTGGAAATCTCCAGGAACTGGTGGGGTCCCGCGGTCGCGGGGACCTCTAAAATGGCGTAGTCCCGCGCGCGATCGCGCGTGGCGGACTTGGCGACGACCTGGGCCTTGACGACCTGGCCCATGGAGCCGTTAATTAGGTAAAGGGTGGCGTTCCGGCCCTGGGAATCCTCCACCACGTGGCGGTTGGTGAGCAGGTAGCGATCCGAGATAAAAAAGCCGGTGCCCGTGGCGGTCTCGCTGGGGCTGTCCGCCCAAATAAAAACAGTGGCCGCTTCCACCCTGTCGCCGGCGCTGGGATTCAAAGGCGGTACCGCGGGGCCGGGGGGAGGCGCCGTTCCCCCGGAGGGGCCCGGCGTGGGCTCAGGGGCCGGGCGCTCGCGAAAGAGAGGCTGGGAGCCGTCCAAAACCGGAAGCGAGCAGACGTCTTGCGCCAAGGCGTCTTTATAGCGGGCGATCTCCCCCTGGAGGGTGGCGATGTTGGCCTCGTACTGGGCGCCGGGGTTAATTTCCGCCAGATAGGCTTTTCTTTGGAGATCGGGATAGAAAAATTTGTAGAAGATCAGGGCGAAAACGAGAGCCAGCAAGATCCCGATCAAAAGGCCCCAGAGCCAATAGTGTCTCTTTTGGGTCGGCGGGGGCAAATAATTGTCAGGCGGTCCTGGGATACGCGGTTCCGGGCTCCCGGGGGCCGCGGCGACACTGCTTTCGGTCATGGTAGCTAACCCTTAAGAAGAAGCGGCGCGCTTCGGCGCGGCCGCGCCAAAAAACTTAGGCCTAAAGATGGGGTTTGGCGCGCGCTGGCGCGCGGGTGGGGGATGGGAAAGAGAGGCGAGCGCGACCCCTACCCCAAGAGAAAAAAGGGGAGGCGAGGGCCGCGGCGGACGCTTGAGTGGACGACCCGCGTAGACGCGCGAGGGTTCCCCAGGGCCTTCTCCCCCAGCCGCGCGGCCGAGGGAGAAGGGGGGAGGCGCCCCTAGCTCAGGGAGCAGGGAACGCACTCGGAAGAGTCGACCAGCGCGGGATAGTCCACGGGCGCAAAGCCGTTGCCGGCGTTCTGGACTTCCAGGGAGCGCCTGTCCATCAGGTTAAAAAGGTTGCCGCAGAGAGTCAGTTCCGCGTCCGCGTCCCGGGTCAGTTTCGCCGCGTTGCCGCGTTTTTTGGTGACGGTCTGCAGGTTCTGGGGGTTCAGTTTGTCCTGATCCGGGGTCCGCTTGTTTTCCGCCACGATGATGTTGTCGTAGGTCTCGACGTTGGCCAGGGTCACGTCATTGTATTTCTTTAAGACCTCGGTGACTTCGCCC
Organism: Deltaproteobacteria bacterium; assembly: GCA_031265205.1. Taxonomy (GTDB): domain Bacteria; phylum Desulfobacterota; class Desulfarculia; order Adiutricales; family Adiutricaceae; genus JAISCZ01. The sequence goes on along the minus strand of JAISCZ010000076.1, from coordinate 17,576 downwards.
ATCCCGTCCCTCAGCTCGGCGAGCCTTTCCACCATTTCCGGCTGGGGAACGCGGCCCGCTTTGTAGTTGCGCTCGAGGGCCTTATACTCCCGATCGTAACAGGCCCGGGCTAAGCGCGCGGATTTCACGGCCATGGAGATATTGGAGATATCCACGTCCATGGTCTCGTTGTAGGCCGCGAAACGGGCTTCCTGCTCTTGGGACTGGATCTCGTTCGAGACCAGGTAAGCCACGGTCGCGCCGGCCGCGGCGCCGATCACCGCGCCGAGCAAAGCGGCCCGCCAATTGCCGTCGCTGGCGATCAGCACCGTGATGAACCCGGCCATGGCGCCCGCCGCCACGCCCTTCATCACGTCGCCTTTCAGCTTGTCTTCGTTGTCGCGCAGCTGCTTAATGGGCTCATAGCATTTCTGGTAATAGTTGACCGTGAATTTGTGGGTGGGAAGGCCCTGGCCAATGCAGCCGGAGACTAAAAGAAGCGCTAGCGAACAGGCCAGAACCGTGGAGGAAAGGCCTTGCCCCAAACGCTTGGGGACCCGGCGGAAGCCATTTTTTGCCATACGCGTACCTCAACTCTCTCCCGGGGACGAAGAGAAAACGGAAAAATATCCTTAAAAAACAGGGAATAAATTGGCGCCAGCCGGAAAATCAGGCCCCGCCCGCTTTCCGGGCGCGAGGGCTTTGACTCTCCATAAAGAAGCTCCCCCCCATCGGAGTGGGCCTCCCCCCTTAATGGGAATCTTTGGGGCCCGTAACTTACCCCAACCGTTAAGCCGGGAAAGGGGACAAAAACAATGGCGAAAACGCTTTAAGGCATTTTAGCAAAAACGCCGGAAAAATAAAGCCCTTTCCCAGGGGCCCCGCGCGCCGCTAAGGCGCGAGGGCCGCCGCGCCTTTCCCCAAAAATAAAGAAGACGCTCGCGCTTAAATCAGCACTATAGGACATTTAAGGAACTTTTAAAAGGACAATCCGCGAAGCGCCAAAAAATAACTACTTAAGGCGTCTCCGCCTTGAAGCGCGTCGCTGGAACCCTCCCCGAGGCCTTGGGCGAACGCTTCAGGCGGCGGCGCGCTCCCGCGCGGCCCTTGGCGGACCTTGGCGCACATATGGCGAGAGAACGCGCGAGGCGCGGCGAAAGAAAGGCGCGGAAAGGGCGAGCTAAGGGCGAGCTTGTCGGGAGAGCGGCGTGGCCTCCGAGAGCGCGAGGCGCCTTCGCGGAATATTCGCGAGAAGGCGCCTCGCGGCTTGAGGCCGGGGGCGGCTCGCTTGTAGCGCCCCCAAGCCACGCGCGCGAGCGGCGCGTAAAAGCAATCCTTCCCCCCATAACTTTGGGGGCCCTCAGTTATAGCGCCTCCTCAGTTCTAAGGGAATCTCCTCGGACTCGCCTTCGGGCGTCTTGGCTTCCCGCAAAAAGCATCGGGCCTGGGTTCCGGGAAGGGCCCCGTCCACGCAGCGGACGCTCAGGCTCGGAAAACTTTGGGTCGCGTCGCAGGTTAAGGGACCTTCCGAGACAATAATGACGTCGTCGCCCTCCGCGCGCGGCCGGCCGGGCGCCACGCAGGGCTCTTTGGCGGGATCGCGCCCGCTTATCCGAAATTCCCCCGCTGGGCCGACGCCGTCGAAGCAGAAACTCAATTCCGAAAGCTCCCCGGTTAAAGAGTTAAAAAACTCGCCCTCGCGCGTTTTCAGGCATCCGGCCAAAAAAGGAAAAAGGCTCTCCGCGCGGGGCGGGGCGGGGAGAATCAGGCAAGCCCCGTGGCGCTCGTCGTATTTCGCTTCCCAAGCGCGCAACTCGGCCCTTTCCCTCTCCAGTTGGACGGAGAGGGAGTCCCACGCGGACGCGCGCCCCAGCCAGGCTTTCCAAGCCCCGGGCGCGGCCAGGGCCAGGACGCCGACCAAGAGGCCCAAGGTCAGGACGAGCCCGAGGGAGAGCCCCGCCAAGAGTCCCCGCCAAGAGCCGCGCCGGGGGGGCGGCGGCGGGGGCGGAGGCGGCGGGGGCGAAGGCGGCTCCGGAATAGGCGGCGGGGGCGGAGGCGGGACGGGACGCGGCGGGGGAGGCGGCGGAAGCGGCTCCGGCTCGGGACCGACGTCGGGCTCCAGCTCAAAACTCTCTTTGACGGCGCGCGCGAGGCCCCAGCCCGCCGCCACGATCTTGCCGCTCACCAGGTAATATTCCCGCTCGCCCGGGTAGGCCAAGGCCCGCTGGAGAAAAGCGGAGACCCGGCCCGCGTCGTAGGAGCCACGCTTCCGCAAGCTTAAGATCGCGCCCTGACAGAGTTTCGTCAGGTACTCGACCCTCTCCAAGGCTTCGCGCTTTTCCTCCGGGGGAAGGCTCTCCACCGCGAGAGCGGGCCCCGGAAGGGAGGTGTACCAATTGATGGCGTCCAGCTCCCGGTTTTTGACGGGCTCGGCCAAAAAAAAGGCCAGATCTTCGTTTAGGGCGAGTTCCCGGCGAAAGGGCTCGTACCACGCCAAGACCTCTTGCCCCTCTTCACGCGCGACGCGGCTTTGGGAGAGGCTGACGCGATGAATTATCAAACGGGCCATAAGCCATCCTTCAAAAATAAAAAAACGCGCGCCCCCGGAGCGGCCCAAGCCCGCGGGCCCGCCTCCCCCAAGCCCCAAAGATCGGCTCCCGCCTTTTCAAGCGAGCGCCGCCGGAAGATTGCGGCCTAGATTCCGGCTTCCGGCGCGGGGGGCCAAATGACTTCCCCCCGCCCGTTCAAGGCCACCCTCGCCCCGCCCTCGCGCGTCGCGACGTAGGCGACAAGCGCGCCCCGCGCGTCGAGCAAGGCGAATTCCCCCTGATAGAGAGCCGGGATCATTCCGTTAGGGGATGGCTCCCCCACTTCGTCGTAGACGGGGGAGAGAGCCCATTGGCCCTGGCGGTCGATGAGCCCCCAGAGTTTTCCTTTTTGGGCCCAGGCCAACCCGTTTTCCCCAAAGGGCCGCGTCGCGGCGAAAGAATCGGCGGAGAGCGCTCGCCCTTCCATGTCGTAGAGCCGCGCGAGCCCCTTTTCCTTGGCCCAAAAAGAATTCCCGTCCAGAGGCTCCGGGGCTTCCTCCCAAGTGGGCTGGACCACGAATTCCCCCTTCAGGCTCAGAAGCCCCCAGAGTCCCTTGTCTTTCGCGGGGGCGAGGCCCGCCTCCCAGAAATCCCCCGCTTCCTCGTAAATCATGGGGATCGTTATCGCGCCGCTCGGGTCCAAGAAACCGTATTTTCCGCCCTTCCGCGCGCGACCGAGCCCCGCGGGGCTGAAGAGAAAAACCTCGTCGTATTCCTGGGGGATCTTTATTTCCCCCTTCGCGTCGCAGTAACCCCAGATTTTAGGGTTGGACCGGGGGAAGCAGCCGACGAGCCCAAAGGGTTTCGCGGCCACGTCGGCCCAAACTTTCTCCGGGGGAATGGGCCCTTTGTTTTCCCCGTCCAGGTCATAATAAAAATAGTTGTCGACGTAGATCCCGTCGCGGACCCAAAACATCCCGTCTTCCGGGTGGAAGGCGATATTGTAGAATTTGGGCTCGATGATCCAGCGGTCCGAAATGTCGAAGACCCCGTACTTGCCGCCCAAAACCATAATGAACTTGCCGTTCTCGTCAAAGTTCGGGCTGATGGAGTCAAAGCGGGGCTGAATGACGATCTCCCCTTTTTCGTTTAAGAGGCCTTCTTTGTTATTGAGGCGGAAGGTGAGGAGAAAGCCGCCCTGGGGCCCTGGGCCCAAGTTTAAAAGGTCGTCGTAGACCGGGGGCGACAGAAAGTCTCCCTTCGCGTTGATAAGCCCCGCTTTCCCCTGGTAGAAAACGGCGCAGTAACCCTCCCCGAGGTCCTTGAAGCCGTGAAAGCGCGGTTTAATGAGCCAGGAGCCGTCCAAGGCGACTTTGCCCCACCAATCGTAATGGCGAGCCCAGACGGCGGGCTCCCCCGTGGAAGAGAGCGTCCGCAGTTCCTTGAAAGCCGGGAGGATCGCGAAAGCGCCCCGCGCGTCAATAAGCCCCCAAAGGCCGTTTTCCGCGGCGGGGGCGAGCCCGTTCGCGGCAAAATTCGCGGCCGCGGAAAAGACGGGAGGGATGGCCATTCTCCCTTCCGGGGAGACGTAACCGTACAAATCCCCGAATTTAAAATAATGGAGTTCCTCGCCTTCTCCCGGAGAGGCTTTGCCCGGCCCGGGAACGTCGGCGATATTGGGGACCAATTCAAAGGTGGCGGCGAGAGCGACCGCGCCCGCGAGCCAGGCGCCTAAAAGAGCGGAAAGGAGCGTCAACGCGCGCGACATTTGTTTCCCCCGTAAATATTTTCTCGCGCCCCGCGGCTTGGCGGCGTAACGCGAGGCCCCGCGCGCCAGCGAGGCGCCTCTCGCGAAAAACCGCGAGTATAGACCAAAAAGATCAAAGCGGAATTAAAAGAGTTGTATCCCGTTAAATATAGCACATCTTCGCGCGCGCCGCGCGTCTCGCCGCGCCGGCGCGCTTCCCCTCGCCCGCTCGCGGGCGACGCTGGCCTCGGCCGCGATAAGGTTCGCGCGGGGCGTTGGGGCTGGCTCGCCAAACTCAAAAGTCCCGCCTTTTCTTCCCCAGCGCGGAAAACGCGACCGGACGCGATAGAATTGGAATTTAAGCGTCCTGTCGCCAGAGGGTGGACGAGAGTTGGCGGGGTCTCGCTGGGTCGCTTTATCGGGCCAGATATGATTTTTAATTGATAAAACGATATAATAGAAGATAAAATATTTATAATAATAATAAATATTTATTTTAGCATGTATATACATATTTATTAAATATCTATTAGCGTCGCAAAAATCAAAGATAGCTCTTCCGCGCCCCGTACCCTTTCACGGGCGGAAAAAAAGGCCCAGGCTCATTGTCTGGCCCACCCTCCCCAGCGACCGCCTCAAGCCCCCCCGCGGCCAAGGCGCGCCCGCCTTTCGAACGGACGCCTCTCCCCCGAGAGGCTTGTCTCCGCCAAAAGGCTCTTCGCGGTAGGGAAAATAGAAAAATATCCGCGGGGCGAGGGCTCTTGGGCGCCCAAAGTTTAACGCCGCGTTTTATATCCCACTTCCCAGGCGCCGATAGTCCTCTTCGCTTCATTTATGGCGATTCCCAAAAGAATTGGGTTATCGTAGGGCGCCGCGTAATCTTTTTCTCGTATCTGTTTTAACGCGGCCTTCGCCACGGCCGCGTCATCGCCATTTTGAGCCATTTTAAGCTCTATGACCCAAACCCGCCCCTCGCGCGATACCACTAAATCTGATTGTCCTTGACTCGCGCGCGCTTTTGCGCGAACGTTTACGCCTGACCCAATTAGAAAAGACAAAAGATTCGCGTGATACATCCACTCGCCGAATTTGATTTCAATATTATTAATTTTTATATCTTCCCTGTTAGCTTTAGAATAAATGTCATATGGTATTTTGGCTAATAATTTCGCGAATTCCCCGATTAAAGCGTCGGGATCGCCGCTCCCCAGGATCTTCCTTAAATATCTGAACGCGTCATCGGCGTTAATATCGCCGCCCAAAAAATTTCCGACTAAAAGTCGCGACATAGACTGGTAAACTTCGCGGTTGGGGTAATCCAAAACGTATTCGCCATCTGAATCATCGGCTCTAAGACTCAGATATCCCGCCTGGTATAACAAACTCATTGGCGCCGCGGTATCTATTTCTCCTGGATTTTCGACGAAAGCCTTGGAAACTGTCCTGCCGTGAAATTCTTCCACCGTCAAGCGATTATCCTTGATATATTGGGCGATTACTTTTGGGGTTCCGCTATTGAACCAGAAATTATTGAATTTTTTTACGGTAAAAAAGAGAAGAGTGGAAAAGGGATTATAGACGCGAGTCTTTCCGTCAAAGGAAAAGCCGTCATAGTAGTCCTTAAGCTCCTCAAGCAAATCATCCCGTTTTTTTCCAAGTTTGATGGCCGCCTCTTCCACGTACGCGCCCAATCGACCACTAAGCTCTTGGTGGGTAAAACCACAGATGGCCGCGAACTCAGGGATGGTGGATATATCCAAAAGATTGTTCAGGGATGAAAATACGCCCATCCGCGCGAACTTGCCAATGCCGGTAATAAAAATAAACGAGATGTACTCATCCGCGGCTTTCAGCCTCGTATAATAATCGCGCATTGTTACGCGGATTTTTTCCGCTTCCTCTGGAGTTCTTATTAAATCCATATACGGTTTATCGTACTCGTCAATAAGCACGGCGACTTTTTGGCCAGAACGCGTCGACATATTTTTTATAAGATCGAATAAAATTTCTCCGGGAGGAAGAGGTCTCTCAAAGCGCGACGGTTCAGCGCTGGGAAATAGCGGGCTTATCGACGCCTTTTCGTCTTCTCTCCAAATCGCCGACGAAGACGTCACGCGTCCTAAAGAATTTTGCAATTCCGCGATTCCTAAATTATTCGTGACCAAGGACATATCCAGCGCGATAACTGGACGCGGGGCGAAAATTTTTTCGTCAAGCCTATTTTCGATGGCGAGCCCATTAAAAAGCTCCCTTTGTCCGGAAAAGAGGGTCTTAAGCGTCGAAAAAACCAAAGATTTGCCAAAACGCCTGGGCCGAGACAATAACCAGGCTTTAACCCCGTGGCGAGATATCATTTCGGAGATATAGGCGGTCTTATCCACGTAAACAAGACTATCTTTAATGATTTCCGGAAAATTCTGAACTCCTACTGGCAGTTCCTGGAGCGGTCCACTCATAATTCACATCCTGTGGGCGTTTCACAATAAAACAATAACCATTGGCGCCAAGCCAAATTATTACGCGCCTTGTAGATGGATTATCGGAAGAACGCGAACAAAGATTTAAACGCCGGAGCCGCCGCTAAACCTTTAAACACGCCGCCGGCGTCAGGCGACGTAAACCAGCGTCCAAGAAAAGAGTCGCGGGGCGCCATCCGCCTTTGGGAAGAAAAAAACTCCTCGACGCGGCCAATAACGATTTCCCGCCTCGCGACGCCGCCCGGAATGACTGACCCAATAATCTCAATATTAGGCCTTTTGCCCCAATTGTCAAAATAATTTCTCTCGCCAATTATTCGCTTGCCTATCGCTTTTCGGAGTTAAAAAAATCCGCGTTAATTAACTCTTTAACTTAATACCGCGCGAATAATTCGCCTATCGCGCGTCCACGCGCGGGAAAGGCGTGGGTTACGCCATTTCTCGCCTGGCGGGCCCCTGACGCGACGTTAAAAGCCCCGCCGCCAAGCGCGACCGCGCGCGTCCAACTTTAGTTTCCGCGCGAGGCTGGGTCTCTGTCCGCCCCACGCGGGAACTTGGGCCGCCAGCCATTTTAAGCCATCGCCTATTCCAATCTCGCTAAAGAGTAATAATTTTATTGCTTATTAATAAAAAATATTGCTATATTATATTATTATAATTAAATATTCAATATTAAATATTTATTAGCTTAATAATTTTTAACGCTATCATTATTTTCTATTTACACATTATTTTTCTTATTTTACTATATATATATATATATTAATTTATAAAATATTGTTAAAATCAACGTCATTTTAAAAGCGTAAAGCCCCCTCGTGATGTCTCGCTGACGCTTTGCGCGCGACGGAGCGCTCCCCAGGCGCGCTTGGTGGGCGTCGTCGCCGACCGCGCGGCGCCCGCGGCCCCGTGGCGCGTCCCTTTCTCTCCCCTCGCGAGTTTGGTAAAATGCTTTTTTGCCCAGAGGCCCCGGCGCTTTTTCCCCCTTTTTCCCCTCTTTATCCCCTTCTTCCCCGTTCCTTCCGCGCGCCCCGGGGAAGCCCGGGAGCGCCCCTCCCCCAAGCCGCCCCGCTCCCAGCGGGCGAGCCCAGAAGCCCTCATGGGTAGCCTCTGGCCTTGGGGGAGCGCCCCGCGCGGCTCAAAAATCACCGAACGACCCGAGGAGCGGCCCTTGTTGGAAGACTATTTCAAAACCCACATCCCCGAATTCAATATCAACAACTCCCTCTTGGTGGCCCGCCCGGGCTTAATATTTATCGCCATTCTCATCGTTCCCGTCCTTCTCTTCTGGATCCTGGAGCTGACGGCGCTTCGGAACGTCTTTTTGGCCGTTCTTCTTTTTGTCGTCTGGTTTTTCCGCGATCCCCACCGCCAGGTTCCCCCCGAGGGCTTTGGGCTCGCCCCGGCCGACGGCAAGATTATCCGCGTGGACAAGAAGGCGACCTGCCCGGTCACGGGCCGCCCCTCCCTCAAGATCAGCGTTTTCATGAATATCTTCTCGGTCCACGTTAACCGGATCCCCACGAACGGGGTTCTGTTGGAGCAGGTCTACCATCCCGGCAGCTTTTGGGACGCGTCTTTGGACAAGGCGAGCGACAAAAACGAGCGCAACTCCCTTTTCATCCGCGACGACATGGGCCGCGAATTCGTCATGGTCCAAATCGCCGGACTCATCGCCCGGCGCATCGTCAGCTGGGTGGAGCCGGGCGCGGAACTGGCCCGGGGCCAACGCTGCGGCATGATCCGCTTCGGCTCCCGGGTGGACCTCTACCTTCCCCCGTCCGCCATTCCCATGGTGGCCCTCGGGCAAACCGTCAAGGCCGGCTGGTCCCCCCTCTTCCGCTACCCCGAAAACCGGGAGAAAAAAGAGGAAACGGGGGAAAACGAGTCTCTCATGGCGGCCTAGCTTCCCCCCTCTCTCCCAGCGTCCCTTTAAGGAAAGCGCCCTCCGGCCGCCGCCCCGCTCGCTCCCCCGGGGATCCCCAAAGGGGCTTTTCCCTTAAGGCTTTTTTTCCCGCCCTTATAGCTTTTTCCCCGCCACCCATTTCGGTTATCCATGACTGACGTAACGGCTCTCATTCCGGCGCGCTTCCACTCGAGCCGCTTTCCGGGAAAACCCCTGGCCATGATCGCCGGGCAGACCATGATCGAGCGCGTCTACCGGCGCGCCCTCCTCATCGAGGGGATCCGGGGCGCTTACGTGGCCACGGACTCCACGGAGATCTACGACAAAGTCCTGTCCTTCGGCGGCCAGGTCCTCATGACCGGCGCCCGCCACGCCACGGGCTCCGACCGTTTGGCCGAGGCGGCGCGGATCCTAGGTCTCGCCGAAGACGGCGTCGTCTTAAATATCCAGGGGGACCAGCCCCTCTTAAATCCCCGCCACGCTTGGCTCGTCTCCAACGCGCTCGTCGCCAGCCCCGACTACGTGGCGAGCACCCTCGCCATCCCCTTTAGCGATCCGGCGGAAATCGCCGACCCTAACCACGTCAAGGCCGTCTTCGGGGAAGACGGGCGGGCCCTGTATTTTTCCCGGGCGGCCATTCCTTTTTCCCGGGACGGCGACGGCGCGACCTATTACAAGCATATCGGGCTCTACGCCTTTCGGGTGGGCTTTCTCTACAAATTCGTGACCCTCCCCCAGGGCCCGCTCGAAAAAAGCGAGAGCCTGGAGCAGCTGCGAATCCTGGAGCACGGCTACAAGCTCAAAGTCTTAGTCTCCTCCGGATTCTCCCCGGAAGTGGACACGCCCGCCGACGTGGCCAAAGTGGTGGCGGCCTTAAGCGAGTGACCCCTCGCGCCCCCCAAGCTCCCCGCCCGGCGGCGCCCCAGCGCCCATCGCCAACCGCCTGATATTACTCGCGAATATCTTGCCGTTACGCCTATTAAATGAAAAATTATTTAAATTAACGTTAATTCGCGTTCTTAAACATATAAATACGCTCCCAATCATGGCCAACGGAAAAAGGGCCGCGCGCTTCCCCCCCTGGCCTCACTCCAAAGCCCGCGCGCGACCCCGCGCGTCCCCCTTGGGAGGCGCGCGGGGTCTCGCGCGGGCGGTAGGCGGCTATTGACCGCTTTGCCGAAAATTTCTATATTTAGCCCAGCCCCGAAGACTCCCCTGGCGCGCGCCTTAGGCCCGCCCAAGTTTCGTCAAAAAATTCGCCGCGCCCGCCAAGCGCCCTCGCCCGCGAGTCTTCAACGCTCCTTTCCTATCCGCCGCTCGCCCGCGGGAAATCGCGCGCTTTTTCCCTATCCGCCTTTTCCCCCCTTCCCGGCTCTTCCCGCCGGCGAACCCAGAGGTTTCACCGTGTTAAAAAAAATCGCCCTCCTCTCCCTTCTCGCCCTGGCCTTCCTGGCCCTCCCCGCCCTGGCCCAAGAAAGCGACCGCCCCTTAATAAACGGCATTGACGCCAACTTCCCGCCCTTCGCCTACGTGGACCCCACCTCGGGGGAGCCCGCCGGCTTTGACGTGGAGGCCTTGAATTGGATCGCCGCGAAAATGGGTTTTCAGGTGAAGCACCAGCCCATGGAGTGGGACAGCATCGTCACCAGCCTCAAGGATAAAAAAATCGACATTATCGCCTCTGGCCTGTCGGTTTCCGCCGAGCGGAGGCAGCAGATTGACTTTACCCAGTCCTATTGGGTGATCAAACAGGTGGTCGTGGTCAAAAAAGACTCCGCCCTGACCTTGGACGACGTTTTAAAGACCTCCCTCAAGATTGGCGTCCAGCGCGGGACCTCCGACGCCGCCGCCATGGAAGTCAGCAACGGCCAGGAAGGGCGCTCCTACGAGTTGACTCAGTACGACAGCTTTGAGCTCGCCGTAGCCGACGTGATCAACGGCCGGATTAGCGCCGCCGTGATGAACGACGCCCCCGCCGCCCAGGCGGCCGCGTCCCAGGACGTGAAAATCCTCGGCGAGGCCGGGATCCCCGACGAGGAATTCGGCTTTGGGGTCAACAAGGAAAACGCCGCCCTCTTGGATCAGCTAAACGAGGGGCTCACCCTCCTGATGGCCGACCCCTATTGGCAGACCCTCAAAGACAAATGGAAACCCGGGGAAGTTCATTAAGACCAGTTTTTTTCTCCTAGGCGACCCAAGGGCGGGCCCCTTTTAGGGGCGCCGCCCCCGCCTTTTTTGGGGGACCCTTCCCCGCCACGCCAACGCGCTCGCCCCCCGCGATCTTAAAACTCTCCCTGGGGGACGGGCCTTTCCTCGCCTAAAGCCTCGCATGGAATCTTGGGAAATAATACGCTCCGTCCCTTATATCCTCGGCGGGGGACTCTACACGATTCTCCTGGTCGTGGGAGCCCTGGCCCTAGGTTTCGCCATCGGGCTTCCCTTGGCCGCCCTTGAGGCCTACGGGCCACGACCCCTGGCCAAGCTGTTGGGAGTCTACGTCTGGTTTTTCCGGGGCGTGCCGATTTTGGTGCTGCTCTTTCTCGTCTTCTTCGGGCTCTACAGCTCTATCGAAAGCTTTATCCTGAGCCATTTTGGGGCCCGGGTTTCCTTCTCGCCCTTTTCCGCCTCCCTTCTGGCGCTGGGGCTCGCCTCCAGCGCCTACCAGAGCCAGATCTTCCGGGGGGCCATCCTCTCGCTGCCCCGGGGCCAATTCAAGGCGGCCCTTGCCTTAGGCTTCTCGCGCCCGGGGGCGGTTCTTTACGTCGTCCTTCCCCAGGCTTTGCGTCTCTCCATCCCCGGCTGGACGAACGAGTTTTCCATCCTCCTGAAAGACTCGGCCGTCGCCTACGTTCTGGGGACCATGGAAATTATGGCCCGCGCCAAGATCCTGGCGACCTTCACCTACCGCCACGTCGCCTACTACGCGCTGGCGGGCGTCCTTTATTTCGCGCTGACTTTTTTAGGGGTCCGCCTTTTGCGGTATATCTCCCGCGAGACCCGGATCCCCGGCTTGGGACAGGAAATCTAAAAGCCCGCCTCCCCTTTTTTTGGGAAAGGGGACGGAGGGAGAGAAGGATCCATAGGCCTCTCGCGCGCCCCGAAAGCTTTTTTTTCATGCGAACCCCCTCCTCTCCTCCTCCCCCGGGGCCCCTCTTAAACGTCGTGGGCGTCTCCAAATCCCTGGGGGGCAAACTCCTCTTGGACCGCGTGTCCCTCTCCCTCAACCGAGGGGAACTTAAAGTCCTCATCGGGCCTTCCGGGGGCGGCAAAAGCACGCTGCTCCAGTGTATCCACTTTCTCCTCGCGCCCGACGAGGGGGACGTCTTTTTGGACGGCGTCAGCGCCCGGGAAATGGGCAAAAAGAATATCCGCTCCTTTCGCCAGGAAATCGGCATGATCTTCCAGGACTTCAACCTCTTTGACCATTTGAGCGCCCAGAACAACGTGGCCATCGCCCTCCGGAGGGTCAAGAAAATTCCCAAAAAGGAGGCCCTGGAGCGGGCCCGGCTGGAACTGCGGCGGGTGGGCCTTTCCGGCAAGGAGGAACTCTACCCCGCCCAGCTCTCCGGCGGCCAGAAGCAGCGGGTCTCCATCGCCCGAGCCCTGGCCATGGACCCCAAAATCATGCTCCTCGACGAGCCCACCAGCGCCCTGGACCCCGAACTCATCGGGGAGGTCTTGAACGTGATCCAAGACCTTTCCGAAGGGGGCATGACCATGCTCATGGTCACCCACCAGGTGGGTTTCGCGAGCCACCTCACGGAAGAAATCCTCTTTATGGAAAACGGGCGCATTACGGAAAGCGGCCCCCCCGCGCTTCTTCTCGGCGAGGCCTCGCGCTCGCGGACCTATGAGTTCTGCTCCAAGTTCATGGAAATCTCGGGCCGCGACCCCGCCGCCGCGCGCCCCTCCTCCAAATAAAGCCGGGTACCCTTCTTATGCCCATGGGCACCTTCGACTTTTACGCGAACGTCCTCATTCCGGCCCTCAACCATGGCCTGTGGATTAGCGTCAAGATTATCGTCCCCTCCTCCCTTTTGGGGATCGCCATCGGGATCCTGGTGGGCGCCGGGCGCGCCCTGGGCAACGCGTGGCTCACCCGCGTTTTAAACGCCTACGTCGCCCTCTTCCGGGGAACTCCCCTGGTCGTCCAGCTCATGATGTGGTTTTACGGGCTCCCGTCCCTCAGCCTCTGGCTGGAAAAAAACTTCGGGCCGGGGGCGGCGCCAGTGGCCGATCTCTTTCGTCTCTCCCCCTACGCGGCTTCCGTCATCGCCTTCGCCATGTGCTCCGGGGCCTATCAGTCGGAATACATCCGGGGCGCGCTGCTTTCCATCAAGCGGGGGCAGTTTTTGGCGGCCCTTTCGCTGGGCTTTACCAAAAGCCAGGCCTTTTGGAGCGTCACCCTGCCCGTGGCCTTGCGCCGGGCCCTCCCCGGCTGCGGGAACGAAATCGTCTATCTCATCAAATATTCCTCCCTGGCCATGCTGGTTACCATGAACGAGCTCACGGGGGAAACCAAGGCCATCGCGAGTTTGTATTTCCGGCACCTTGAGTGCTATCTTTTAACCGCCCTCTACTATCTGGCGCTGGTCACCCTCGCGACCGTCTTTCTGCGGCGCCTGGAAAAAGCCCTCAGCGTCCCCGGCGAGCGTATCGATTAAGCGCGCCCGCCCCAACTTGGGGGAATTTTCTCGCGCGCGCCCCCCTTTCCGACCCCGCGCGGGCGTCGGGGCGCGGGCGCGCTCTCTTTTTTCCGCGCCGCCACCCTCAATGGAAATAAGGCCTATGGAGACCCGCGCCCCCAACGCGCCCTCGCTTTCCTTAAAAGGAGTCTCGCGCTCCTTTGGGAAGACCGTGGCTTTGCGCGACGTGAGCCTGGAAATAGCCCAAGGGGAGCGCGCCGCCCTGGTGGGCCCCAACGGGGCCGGCAAAAGCACCCTCCTTAAAATTATCTGCGGGGCCCTCCGGCCCGATTCCGGCCAAATCGCGCTCCAAGGCCTCTCCCCCGCGCGCGCGCGGACCCAAGCGGGATTTTTAGGCTGGCTCCCCGAGCGGGCGCCCTTAAACGCCGACTTGACCGTCGCGGAACACCTCCGCTTAAGCGCGTCTTTCCGGGGCTTAAAGGGCCAAGGCGCCGCCGCGGAAATTGAGCGGGTCGCCGCGGCTTTGGGCCTCCAGAACAAACTCGCGCGCCTCGCCGGGCGCCTGAGCCTGGGTACCCGCCGGCTCGCGGCCCTGGCTCTGGCCTTTTTGGGATCCCCGCGCTTTCTGGTCCTCGACGAGCCCACGAGCGGCCTGGACCCCGACGGAGCCCGCCTCTTCCAAAAGCTTGTCGCCTCCCTCCCCGCGAGTTCTACCCTCCTTATCTCCAGCCACGTCCTCCCTGAGCTATTCAACCTGACCGCAAAAATAAACTTTCTTAAAAACGGCTCCCTCGTCTATTCCGGAACTTACGAAGAAATCGACCGCGCCTTTCCCCCGCGCGCGGGCGAGGAAGGCCTCCAAGACGCCGGGCCCGGGGCCGCGGCGTGCGCCCAAATCTATTTCCGCGTCCTTTACGGGAGCTAGCCATGCCCATCGCCCGCCACGCCTTAGCGCTCGCCCGCGCCGAATTCAAGGCCTTCTGGTCTTCGGCCAACGGAGGTCTGGCCCTCGCCGTCTTTTTAATCTTGGGGGGACTCTGGTTTTATAATTCCGTGGTCTCCTACTCCTTCGCTAATCTCGAGGCCCTCGCCCGGGGCCGGGTCCTGGACGCCAATCTGGCCCTTTTTTCCGCCTCCCTTTCGCGCCTGGGCCTCATCGTCATGCTGGTGACGCCCCTTTCCACCATGCGCGCCTTCGCCTCCTTTGAGCGCGGCGGGCACTTGGATCTGCTCCTCGCCTGGCCGCTAACCCGGGCGGAAATCGTCTTGGGGCATTTTGGCGCGTCCCTCGGGAGCCTCGCGCTCCTCCTCCTCTTAAGCGCGCTCCCCTTCGCGCTCGCGCTGGCCATGGGCGTGGGAACCCTCAAACTCCTCGCGGTCGCCTTTTTAGGCTTAATCCTCCTGGGTTCCGCCTTTACCGCCGTGGGACTGGCCGTGGCCTCACGAACCCGCGCGCCCTTCGCGGCGGCCCTCGCGACTTTGGGGATCCTCTCCGTCCTCTGGGGCGCGGGCTGGGCGGCGCCCTACCTCGCGGACCTGGCGGCGGCCTTGGTCCAGGGACTCTCCTTTGGGCCCCGGGTGGAGCGTTTCTCCCTGGGCCTCATAAATTTTAACGACGTCTTTTATTTTCTGTGCCTGACCGCCATGGGCCTAGGTCTCGCCCAGCCCTTCGAGGAATAAAAACAGTTTCTTTTCCCCCGTCGCGGGAGCGCGGCGGGAGCGAGCGCCACCGAACGCCACGCGAAAACGCTTAACCCTTGGAAACCCTTGGAGCCCCTCGAATCCCGCGAACCTCCAAAGCCCGCTAACCCCGCTTACCATAGATCGGAAGCGCCCGCCCACCCGGGAAAAAGCGGCGCGGCGCCCAAAAGCCGCCGGAAGGCGCGCCCACCGCGGCGAGGGCGCGAGCCTCCCCAAGCTTTTCCGCTCTTACTTTTTCGCGCTCAATTTGCTACTATTCGCAAAGAAAAGCCGCTTGCCAGGTGGGAGAATCGGGGCTCGCGAGGGAAAAAAGCCCATCTCCCCCGCCCGGCGCGCCTTCCCCGGGGGAGATCCCCTAATCTTACGGGAAAACGGTCCCTTGGCCCGCGCCTCGGAGCGCCCTTGGGCCCGCGCGCCTTTCCCTGGCGCCGGGTCGGCGACTTTTTCACTTTTCGCGCTTGGCGCTTTCCCCGCGCCGCGCTCATTCGCCTCAACCTTGCCACGGGTCCATCCATGAGACTCAGCGTTAAAGTTTCCCTCGCCACTCATATCCTTCTCGCCACGCATTTCTTCGCGGGAACCGCCAGAATCACCGGCAAAATTCTCACCCTTTCCACTGGCGGCAATCCCGTCGTTATCCGGACCATCGTTTTGGCCCTGAAGAAAGCGGGAATCCTCGAGGTCACCCGGGGCGCCGCGGGCGGAACGCGCCTCAAGCGCCCTCCGGAAGAAATCACGCTCTACGACATCTACCGCGCCGTGGACTCCGAAAGCCTGGAACTCTCGCTCAAAGGCATCCACGCCCATTCTTCCCCCGTCTGCCCCATCGGGCAAAGGATCGTCCCTATCATGAGCGAGGCTTATGGGAAGCTCGCGGAGGCCATCCGCGGGGAAATGAGCAAAGTTTCCCTCTTAAGCCTCAGCCGGGATTTTACCCCGGACGAAATCGCCCGCCACCAGGCGCTCCTTTTGCGGAATTTCCCTACGGTCCCCTAAACTACCCGTAATCTCTCCCGCGGCTTTCGGGACCGTCGCCCTTATTAAAACCCCCCGCCGCGCCCCCAAGGCGCGGTTCCGGGCGCTCCCCGCCCGCGCGCTTCCTCGCGCCACTCTGAGGTATTATTCATGAAAGACGTTTTCGCCTTTTTAGCCGCCAACCGCCCCTTCTATCTGGCCACCATCAAAGATCGCGGCCCCAAGGTCCGTCCCATGGGTTTTGTCATGGAATACCATGGGAAAATCTATTTCGGGGCCGGCGCCCAAAAGCAGGTCTACCGCCAGATGGTCGACAACCCCTTAGTCGAAATCGCGACCACCGACAAAGACGGCCAATGGCTGCGCCTCACGGGGCTCGTGGTCTTTGACGACGACCCCGAATGCTTCGAGGCCGCCGTCCAAGCCATGCCGCGCCTCAAGGAGATCTACCCCGAGGGCGGCCCCAGGCTCGCCCTCTTTTACCTGAAAGACGGCGTCGCCCTCTTCCACGATCACCAAGGAAACGTCCTGAAGACCGTGAACTTCTAACGTTTAGCGCTTAAGATAGCCAGGACCTTAAGTTATGCCCCAAGTCGACGAAAACGCCTTGCTCGCCTCGATCAAGGCCTTGGAACCCACCGCCTGCTCCCCGATGGCCGTGAGCGATTTTACCTTCCGCCTCGAATTCCGCGCTCTCTGCGAAGCCAATCGCTGCGGCCATTACAATAAAAAGTGGACCTGCCCTCCCCTCGTGGGGGAGGCCGAGGACCTTATCAATACCGTTAAATCCTACCAGAGGGGCGTTTTGTACCAATACATAGGCCAGCTCAAGCATTCCATGGACTGGAAGGGCACCCTCGCCGCGGGCAAGGTTTTTAACGCCATCACCGTCAAAATCGTCGAGGATATCGCCCCCACGATTGAGCGCTCCTTGGTCTTGGGCGCGGGGCCCTGCCCCTTCTGCGACGTCTGCGCCGCCAAAAAAATGGACCCCTGCCGTTTCCCGGAAAAAGCGGTCCGCTCCTTGGAAGCCCACTGCGTCGACGTGAACGCCATCGCGGGGGTCTGCGGCATGAAATACATAAACGGCCCCAACACCGTGACCCTCTTCGGGGGCCTCCTCTTTTAACGGCGCGGAACATTCGCCACGGCCCTCGCGCGCCTTATTGTCCACGCGCGTCTCCCCCGCGCCCTTCAAAGGCGCGGGAGAGACGCGCGTTCTTTTTTGGGGGCGGCGTGGCTCCGTCTATAGCGAGGACGCGCGTCGGAAGAGCTGAGAAAGAGGCCGGCGCGGCCTCCAAAGGCGCCCGCGAGGATAACAATTTTTCTCCCAAGATAATTTATAGACGAAAAATTTTAATTGCCCCCGCTCATCGCGCGTTAAAACTCTTTTAAAAACGGGAATTTTTCGCGTTAAGCGCTACGGCTGGGTTTAGAAAAAATTTTTTTTCGCGAAAAGATCAAAATTATTGGCCGCCACGCCCGCTTACGGGGGGGGGGGGGGGGGGGTTTTAGCACGGCCCCAAGCGGGCAGGTTGCGGTAAATGGGGACGGGGTTGGGGTAGGGACTGGTATCCCATCACGCGAGCGGACGCGAAATAAAAAAAAAAAAAAACT
>JAISCZ010000186.1 GCA_031265205.1 Deltaproteobacteria bacterium | reverse complement strand
AGAGCGAAAGAGATATTATTTCTGTTTTCAGGGAAACGGCAATAAAATATACAAAACGGCTCTAATTTTCGGAGGCCGCTCAGAAATTATCATTGATTTCCAAGAAGCGCGCAACTGGCAGTTAGAATGGGACGATGATCTTTGCGCGTACTCGGTTAAAAAAAATTATAGCGACGACGCGTAATTTCAATGTTAGAGCTCTGACGCTCTTTACGCAGCGAGTTGGGACTGGAGGCGCGTGATGACAGTTCCATCGCCGCTGGATATTTTTTTGGCTTGACGTATCACTTAGATCTGATTTTAATTTTCTGTATATCGTAAGATTAGGGGCCATCACGAAAAAATTATTTATATTTTTTTCATAGTGCAGATAAGCAATCATCGCGCCCATTAATCTCGTTTTACCAATACCAGTCGCGAGAGCGAAGCAAAGCGAAGGAAATTCTCGCTCAAAACTAGTTAACGTTGGATAAAACTCGTTGACTTTGGCTAACTCAACGGTCAAATCCGGTTTTTTAGTGAGCGAAAGAATATCGCATAACCGAGCAAAATGCTCCAAACTATCTTCTTGCGGTTGACGAAGAGTTAGAATATTTTTGATGTATTTTGACCAGAATGAATAAGACTGTGATGAATATGGTTTAACAAGCATTTTATAATTCCTTATCGTTTTGTTTAGTTTGTCGTATTATATTAAAATTATAGTTATCTTTATTATATTCGCATTTGGACAGTATAGACATTGGTATTTTTCTAATTTGAATGTTTTCGTAACGTTTTCCCAATCCAATATCGAACGCGAGCGCGCAAATCATCAGACGATCTGATTTTTTTAGATCACGCGCGATCGAGTCAAGCTCATTCGTTGAAAGATAGTTAGCTGTAACATAAATATAGCAATTATCTTGACTTCGACCTTGTTTCCAATAAATATCAGGGTCTGGCGCAAAAGTAAAACCATGTAGCTTAGAGACAGATTCAACAAGCATCATTATGTTAAATTTTTCGTTTATGATAGGTTGTCCATACTTGTCTGGCACTATTAGCGTGGGCGCTAATTCATAGAACCTAAAGCCTCCACCGCCTTTCCAGCCAACACATTTAGAAATACCGCCTTCTTCGCCATCTACTACGGCTTTGAGGCATGGTAAGCAATGGGTATAGCAATGTTCTCCTAATTCAATTCCAATGTATCTGCGGCCCATTTTGTGGGCGACCGCGGCTGTAGTTCCACTGCCAAGAAAGCTATCAAGCACAATATCGCCTGGAGAGGTCGCAATATTTAACAATTTTAAAAGTAATTTTTCAGGTTTTGGCGTTCCAAAAGCGTTTTCTCCAAATAAAAGTTTTGATTCGCGCTTTGAAGCGCGGTTACTCCCAGCTTCGTCATGGGACCATATAGTTTGAGCGGGCGCGCCCTTTAGAGTGTCAGCGTAAATTCGGAAATAAGGATTCCAACCATTTTTCCCATTAACCCATTCAATTCTGTCAGCTTCGTCGATAACCTTTTTTTTACTCCATCTCCAACAACTTTTTTTCCCATTATTCTCATATGGCAATATTTCAGTTCCATCTGGCGCGATAATCGAGAAAAATAAACTTTCACTTATGTTACCGCCCATAACTCGTAATGGTTTTGTATAATACCTTCGTCCATTTTCATCAACACATTTATAATGTTCTTGGACTGTGTCATACTTCTCTCTGTTGAATTTAATTTTTTTTATATTCTTTGCGTAGACTAAAATATAATCATGGCGAACTGAAAATAAAGAGGCGTCCATTCTTGGACTATCCGCTTTTTCCCAAATAACTGTTCCAACGAATTGCTTTCTTCCAAAAAGCTCATCACAAATAATTTTACAGTAATGCGCTTCATTATCGTCTAAGTTTATCCAAATACTTCCTTCTTCGCAAAGTAATTTTCTTAAAATACGCAGGCGTGGAACCATCAACGAAAGCCAAGTGGAGTGTTCGAGGTTATCATCGTAATGTTCAAACGCGCTTCCCGTATTGTAGGGAGGGTCAATATAGACACACTTCACTTGCCCTGAAAAATTATGTCCCAAAGCTTTTAGCGCTATTAAATTGTCGCCGTGGATAAGCATATTTCCCGGCCACCCACCAGGCGGAAGTGGCGAACTACGATCGATCGCGTTCAATTCTCCGTAATCTAATTTTGGTTTACGCAGCAATATTCGTGGTTCAACAGCGGGTTCATCGCCTTTACCAATCCAAGTCAGTTCTAGCTTCTTCACTTTAAATTCGCCATTCCCAGAGATTTCTTGATGATTCGCTAGCGTAGCGAGTTAATCCTTCAATCTATCTTAATTTATATAGTTATGACGCGTGGCGTTAGGCTTGCCCAATTCACGGATTTAGATATTTTACCTTGCGACAGATCATTTTAGTCTCCAATCTCGTAACTTCGATCAAAATTTTCATTATCATTTTTTTAATAGCCAATTCTTTTGTTTCTCTTTTTATTTCGAACGTATTCGATGGTAAAGGATCGTTCGATGGTATTAAGGATCGATAATATCGTAAAAAATTTCTATTTCTTTTCTTCGATTAATTAATTCCAAGAATCACTTTAAAAAAAAACTTCGGCGCGCCGAAGTTTTCAAATAAGATAAAAATAAGTTAGATTTAAAAGTTTAGCCAAAAGATATCAACATGCGGACAAAAATAGACTTAGTCTTTCCATATATGGTAGAAATGGTAGCGGCGCAGGGACTTGAACCCCGGACCCTGCGGATATGAGCCGCATGCTCTAACCAACTGAGCTACGCCGCCAAAAGCTTCTTTCCGTCAACCCTCAGTCTCGGGGCCAAGGGCCCCAGGGCTAAAGGAAGTAAAATATAGTACAAACCCTGGCGAAAAGCAAACTGGAAAATACGCTTTGGGGGATAGTTCTTCCCCCGAGGGCCTCGCCAGGGCCTTTGGGGGAAATGGGCCTCCGCGAGGCTCTCGCGAGGCTTCTCGCCGCCCTCCGATCCTACTCGTCGAGCCCATGGCCGCCCACGGCCCCGCGCGAAATAATGGAAAACGCCCTCCCCTTCTGGTATAATTCTAAGCGCTTTTGGCGGCGAATGACCTTCGCGCGGGAAATCTCGCTGGGTCAAACGCCCCCTTGTCCCTCCTCGGGAGAAAACGCCAGGACTCCCTTCCTTCCCACGACGACGCGACGCTTTTCCCCTAACCCATCTCTCCCCCTTTGGGGAGCGCTCCCGGGGGAGCGCCCTTCCTTTCCCCTCGCTTTTCCCCCAAAAACGGCGATTTTTTTTCTGGCTCCGCTTTTCCTAAACTGAGCTTTATAAGGAGGAAAGACCGCCTCCGGCCCTCCGCGAGGCGGCCCCACTATCTCATGAAAAGCCTCTTCACCCTGATTTTGGCCTTTGGCGCGATATTTCTGTTTCAGGCCTCGCCCCTGGCGGCCGACGACCCCGCCCCAGTCGACGTGGACTCGCCGTTCGGCAAAAACCTTGTCATTGTCTATTCCGTCACGGGCAACACCCTCAAAATGGCCGAAATAATCCAAGGGATCACCCACGGCGACCTTTACCAAATTGAGACCGTGGAAGAATACCCCGTGGGCGACAAACTCATTCCCTTCGCCAAAAAGATGCGGGACGACAACGTTCTTCCCACCATCAAAGGAACCCCGCCGGACGTCTCCGGGTATGACGCCATCTTTTTGGGGACCCCGGTCTGGTTTCACGACCTCCCCGCCCCCACCCAGGTCTTTTTGGAAAACATCGACTTTCAGGGCAAAACCGTCATCCCCTTCGTCACGGCCGGTGGCGGCCCCGGGGATATCATGGCCACCCTCGGCGAAAAAATCCGGAACGCCAAGCTCTTGGAAGCCAAGATCGTCACCCGTTTCGGCATCCGCCCGATTGACGAGCTGGAGCGGGAGATAGACGCTTGGCTCAAAACCCTGGCGCCAGCGCCCGCGCCCTAGGGAGCGCCCGCGGCTCGCCCAAAATCGCGCCGTTAGGCCCCATCGCCCTTTGGCCATCGCCGCTTTGACGCTCGCGTCCGCGCGGACGGCGCTTCCGCCGGCCTTGGCCGCCATCTCCCCC
This sequence comes from Deltaproteobacteria bacterium, assembly GCA_031265205.1. Lineage (GTDB taxonomy): Bacteria > Desulfobacterota > Desulfarculia > Adiutricales > Adiutricaceae > JAISCZ01. Next base: position 44,027 of record JAISCZ010000186.1, on the reverse strand, counting down.
CTCTTTTTTTAAAAGGTCATTTTTTCTTTGAAAAGGCCATTTTTACCTCCCCGCCCCGCTCGGGGCGGGGCCCCTTTGGGCGCGGGGAGTCTTTTCCCAAGACCCGCCGCGCCTTAAAAGGTTTTTCCCCCAAGCCCCCATGCCAGGACAGCGTCTCTTCCATATCATTACCTTCGGCTGCCAGATGAACGTTTACGATTCCGGCCGCCTCCAAAGCCTTCTGGAAGAACGGGGCTGGGCCGCCGCTCCCACCCCGGACGCGGCCGATTTTATTTTTTTGAACACCTGCTCCATCCGGGAAAAGGCCGCCCGGAGGGTTTTATCCCGCCTCCGCGACCTAGCCCCCCTCAAAAAGAAAAACCCGCGGCTCCTCGTTGGGGTTGGCGGCTGCGTGGCCGAGCAGGAAGGCGCGAACCTCATCAAGCTTTCCCCCATCGTGGATCTGGCGATCGGCCCCCGCCGCCTCGCGGAGATTCCCGCCCTTTTGGACCTCGGCCCCGCCTCCTACCCCATCATTCTCGCGGGGGATAGCCCGGGCCTCCCTGGCGATAGCCAGGACGCGGACCTCAGCGGCGCCCCGGAGGCGAAGCTGGCCGCGCCCGCGCCTTTCGCGGCGGCAAGCGCGGCCAGCCGGAAACCGGCCCCCTTAAGCGCTTTTCTGACCATCATGGAAGGCTGCGACAACTTCTGCGCTTACTGCGTGGTTCCTTACGTCAGAGGGCGGGAAACAAGCCGCCCGCGGGCGGATATCCTCCTGGAGGCCCAAAGCTTAATTCAAAGGGGAGCGCGAGAGATCACCCTCTTGGGCCAAAACGTCAATTCCTACGCGCCCAAGCTTAACCCGCCCGCGGCCCCGGGCGAGGCCTTCGCGTCCCTTCTGCGCGAGGCGAGCGCCCTTCCCGGGCTCTGGCGTCTGCGCTTCACCACCTCCCATCCCAAGGACTTTCCGCCGCGGCTCTCCTCCCTCTTCGCGACCCTCCCCAACCTCGCCCCGAGCCTCCACCTGCCGCTCCAGGCCGGTTCCGACCGCGTCTTAAAGGCCATGGGCCGCCATTACGCCATCTCTGACTATTTCAAGATCCTCTCGGCCCTGCGGGAAGCGCGCCCGGATATCGCCATTACCACGGATATCATGACCGGCTTTCCCGGGGAGACGGAGGAGGATTTCCAAGAAACCCTCGCGGCGCTGCGCGAGGCCCGTTTCGACTCCATCTTTTCCTTTAAATACAGCGACCGCCCCGGGGTCCGCGCTAGCTCTCTCCCGGACAAGGTTCCAGAGGAGGAAAAGGGCCGCCGCCTCTCGCTCATTATCGCGACGCAAAGAGAAATCGGACAGTCCATCAACCGCGCCCTCGTGGGCGCCGCCCAAGAGGTTCTGGCGGAAGGGCCCGCGCGCCTTCCCGGGCAGCTTACGGGCCGCGCGGGGAACAATAAGATCGTCAATTTTATGGGACCCGCCTCCCTCATTGGGTCCCTCGTCCCCGTGACCATCGTGGGCGCGGGCCCCAACAGCCTCACGGGAGTCCTTAAAAGCCAAGAGGAGCCCACCCCGGACGCTTTCCCGCCCGCCGCGCGCGCGAGCCACGGCTAGCGGCCCGCCCTCGCCTCGCCTCCCTCTTCCTCTTGTCTTCCCCCCGTCTTTCCCTCGCGCTGGGGACGCGCCTTTTCCGGCTTTTCTCCCCTCCTTAATATCTTTTGGCAAGCGTTTAAGACGCGCGCCTCCCCGCGGCGCGCCAGGAGCGCGGTAATTTTATGATAGAGCGTTACAGCCGCCCCCGCGTGGCCGCCCTCTGGACACTGGAAAAGCAGTACGCCTCCTGGCTCCAAGTGGAGTTGGCCGTGGTCCGCGCCCAGGCCGACATGGGCTTAATACCCGCGCCGGAGGCCCAAGAAATTCTGGATAAGGCCTCCTTTGACCCGGGACGGATTCTCGAAATCGAGGCCGAGGTGGGCCATGACGTCATCGCCTTCGTCACCTGCGTGGAAGAAAGGGTGGGCCGCGCGGCCCGCTTCTTCCATTTCGGGCTAACCTCCTCCGATGTCTTGGACACGGCCCTGGCCTTAAGGCTCGGGGAGGCCGCGGATATTATTTTAGAAGACCTCGACGGCCTCCTTCTGGCCCTTAAAGCCCGGGCCGAGGAATTCGTCGAAACCCCCATCATCGGCCGCAGCCACGGGATTCACGCCGAGCCCACCACCCTAGGGATCAAATTCGCGACCTTTTACGCGGAGTTCAAGCGGCGCCGCGAGAGTTTCCGCTCCCGCGTCAGCGAAATCAGGGTCGGCAAGCTCGCGGGCCCGGTGGGGAACTACAGCTCGCGCTCCCTTTCCCCCGCGCTCGAGGCCGCTGCCCTCGCGAGCCTGGGCCTTAAGCCGACCCCGGCGAGCTCCCAGATCGTTCCCCGGGATGTCCACGCCGCTTTCTTTCTGGAGCTTTCTCTTATAGCGACCTCTCTGGAACGCCTGGCCGTGGAAATCCGCCACCTTTCCCGCACCGAGGTGGGGGAAGTGGAAGAGGCCTTCGGCGCCAAGCAAAAAGGCTCCTCGGCCATGCCACACAAAAAAAATCCCATCGCCTCGGAAAATATCTCGGGCCTGGCCCGGATCATCCGCTCCCTGGGCCAGGCGGCCCTTGAAAACGTCCCCCTGTGGCACGAGCGGGACATCAGCCACAGCTCCGTCGAAAGAATCGTCGCCCCGGACGCGACCATCCTCGCGGACTATATCCTCGCCCGGGCGACCCGACTCGTCCAAAACCTCGTCGTCAAAGAGGAGCGTCTCCAAAAAAACCTCCAGATGACCGGAGGCCTCTTCAATTCCCAGGAAATACTCCTCGCCCTGATCCGCAAAGGCCTTTCCCGGGTGGAGGCCTACGCCCTGGTCCAGAAAGAGGCCTTAAGCGCCGCCGCCGGGGGCCCCTCTTTTCGGGAGCGCGTTTTATCCTCCAAGCCCATCCGCGAACATTTAAGCGAAGAGGAAATACAGCTAATCTTCTTGCCTGACCGTTTTTCCCTCTGGGCCCCCACGATCCTCGCGCGGGCCCTTTCCGAGTAACGGCGCCCCTTTTTTTCTCCCGCCTCGCGCGCCTCAACCCGCGAAGGCGGCTTCCCCCTTGAAAGGGTTACCCCTTGCCCCCACCCCTCGGCCCGCCCACCGCCCCACCCCTCGGACCGCCCGCGCCGCCCGCGCCGCCCGGGCCCTGCCACGTGGCCATTATTATGGACGGGAACGGCCGCTGGGCGGCCGCCCGCGGCCTTTCCCGCTCCGAGGGACACAAGGCGGGCGCCGCGCCCGTGCGCGCCATTCTTAAGGAGGCGCGCGCGGCCCAGGTCCAATACCTGACGCTCTACGCCTTTTCCACGGAAAACTGGCGCCGCGCGGAAAACGAGATCCAAAACCTTTTCGAGCTCCTCATCCAATATCTCGACGCGGAAACCGCGGAGCTGTTAAGCTCTGGAGTCCGCCTTAACGCCGTGGGCGATCTGGCGCGGCTCCCCCAAGAAAGCCGCGCCGCCTTAGATCTCGCCATGGAGGTCACCCGCGCCAACGGGGATATCACTCTCACTCTCGCCCTTTCCTACGGGTCCCGCGCGGAAATCGTGGCGGCCACCCGCGCTTTGGCGCTCCGGGCGCGCCAGGGGCTTTGCGACCCCCAGGAGCTGACCGAAGAGCTTTTCGCGCGTGAGCTTTGGACCGGAGCGCTCCCGGACGTGGATCTCCTCATCCGCACGGGCGGGGAAAAAAGAATTTCCAATTTTCTCCTCTGGAAACTCGCCTACGCCGAGTTATATTTTACCGACCGGCTGTGGCCGGACTTCGGGACGGAGGATTTCCGACAGGCTTTAAGCGATTTCCAGGGCCGCCGCCGCCGTTTCGGGAGAGCGGTTTAGACGCGGCGCCCTTTACCGCGCCCTTCCGGTGGGAGGCGGATAACTCGCGGGGGAGCGAAGCTTTGGTTCGGCGCGCGGTCGCGCGCCTCTTGGAGTAAAATAGCCTTAAGCCCTCCCCTCTATTTTCCCTCCGGCGAGGCGCCGCCCGCCTCTTCCGCCACGGCGGCCCCGCCAGGCCCCACGCAAAGGAAACCCCATGCCCACTCCCGTCGCGACCTCCCACGCCCCCCAAGCCATCGGCCCCTATTCCCAAGCCGTTAGCTCCGGCGGACTCCTTTTTGTCTCGGGCCAGCTCCCCGTCGATCCCCAGACCGGGACCATGCCCGCCGACATCGCGGCCCAGGTTAAAAATTCTTTGTCCAACGTCTCGGCCATCCTCAGAAAGGCCGGCTCCGATCTCTCCAAAGTCCTCAAAGTGGGCGTTTTTCTCACGGACCTGGGGGATTTCGCCGCCGCCAACGCGATCTACGAGACCTTTTTCAAAGAGCCCTTCCCCGCCCGAACCACGGTCCAGGTGGCCGCGCTCCCCAAAGGGGCCAAAGTGGAAATTGACGCCATCGCGGAGCTTTAAGCCCTGACCCCCGACCCGACCAAGCTTACGGGCGCGCGCGCCGTCCCCCTCTCCGCCCTCGCCTTCCCGCTCCGCTTTTCGCGCGGCCGGGACCTTGGGCCTCTCGCCGAGTCCATCCGCGACTTGGGGCATCTAAGCCCGCTCTTGGGCTTTGAGGGCCTGGAAGGCCGAATTTACGTCTTTTCCGGGTCCCGCCGGCGTGACGCGGCCGCCCTCCTGGGAAGCGACGCCGCGCCCGCGCTCGCCCTGGCGCGTGGGCCCCAATACGATTCCTGCTTTAAGGCCCTCGCGGAGGCGCCCCCGGACCCCGCCGCCTGGAAGGCGTCCGCCGTCTTCCCGGAGGAAGCCGATTTCCGCGCCTTCGCGTCTTTCTTCCTCTCCGCTCTCGCGGAAAACGCGGACCGCGGCTTTAACGAGGCCGAAAGCGCCGCCCTCGGCCCCTATCTCGCCTTTTTCGCGGGAGACCCCAGGGAGGCCGCCATCGCCAAAGCCCTCAATTTGGCTTCCCCCGCGCGGCGCGCGGGGGCCCTCGTCGCGCGTAAGCTGGGGGAACCTATCTTTGACGCGCTCTCGCGAGGGATCTTAAGCCTGGAAAACCTCTCGTCCTTAAACGGCTTTGACGCGCGAGAACGGGAAATTATCGTCGCCCTCCTCACGAGCGCTTCCCCCAGTTTCCAGAACCGGCGCCTGTGGCTCGAGTGGCTCGCGGATCTGCGCGAGCGCGGCGATTTCCGCCTGGAAGACTTCCTCGCGGCCCTCAACCTCGCGCCCCCGCGCCGGCCCACGAGCCAAGAGACGCGGGACGCCCTTTTCCGGGAAAGGTTTCCCGCGCTCGCCTCTTACCTCAAACGCCGCGACGCGCGCGTCCGCGCTCTCCGTTTGCCCCCGGAAGCCCGCCTGGAGCTTGATGGAACCTTGGAAGACTTAAGCGCGACCTTGCGCCTCAAATTTGACGACCCCGCGCGATTGGACGGAATTCTCGCGCGCCTCATAGAGGAGCGCCTCGGGGCTAAACTGGGCGAAATCTTCGCCCTCCCGTGGTTAGAGTCTTGATCCGCCCCGGCCTTTCCGTCATCGCGGAGGAAGAATTTTCCGCGAGCCTTACGCGTAAAGGGATCCCCCACGCGACGGTCGAAAGTTTCCCACCCGCCCTGTGGCCGACCCTGGGCGCGGAACGCGTCATCGTCGCGCGCCACAGAGGCTCTTTTCTGCGGCCCTGCCCCGCGACTCCTTCCTATAACTGCTGCGGCCTCAATATTTTCCATTTCGGCCAGGGCTGCCTCCTGGACTGCTCTTACTGCGTTCTGAAGTCCTATCTCGCGACCCGCGCCACGACTCTTTTCGGTAACGTCGACGAGGGACTAGCGACTTTGGAGGAGGCCTTAAAGCGTTTGCCGGGCGATTTGCCGGGTTTTGAGAGCGCCTTTCCCCCGGGCTCAGCGCCCCGCTCTTTCCGTTTCACCACCGGGGAATTTACCGACAGCCTCCTCTATGACGAGAAATGGGGCCTTTCCAAACGCCTCATTGAGCTCTTCCGCCGCTATCCCCCCGCGACCTTGGAGCTGAAAACGAAAACGGCGAGCGTGGATCGCCTTTTGCGTTTGGACCATGGGGGCCGCACGGTGATTTCCTTCAGCGTCAACGCCCCCCAGATCGCGGCGACCGCGGAAAGGCGGGCGCCCTCCCTCGCGGCCCGCTTGGAGGCGGCCGCGCGGGTTACCCGCGCGGGCTATAAAGTCGGCTTCCATTTTGATCCCATCGTCCATTTTCCCGGTTGGGAAGGGGGCTACCGCGAAACCGCGGAGAGTCTTTTCGCCAAAATAGATCCCTCTCGCGTCGCCTGGATCTCCTTAGGCTGCTTGCGCTATCCGCCCTCCCAGAAAAAAGTCCCAACCGCGGATTGGCCCGGCCATTTTTCGCGCGGCGAATTTATTTTGGGCGGGGACGGCAAAGAGCGGTATCCCAGGCCTTTAAGGCTTTTAATGTACCGAACCGTCTTGGGTTTCCTCGCGCCCCGCCTTTCCCCGCGAACGGTCGTCTATCTCTGCATGGAAAGCGGGCGGATGTGGCGCGATCTCTTCGGAAGCGATCCCGGCGGGGCCGGGCTCGTCCAAATGTTCCGCCAAAAATTTTAGGGAGCGCGCGGAAGTCTCTGGCCGCGCGGGGACTCGCGGCGCCTCGCGGCTCCGGGGATACCCTTGGCCTCTCGCGATTTCAGTCAACCCAGCGCCCCGCGGCCCCCAAAGGCGCGCCCGGCGCCCCCTCCGCGGCCCCCAGAGGCCGCGGCGCCGCGGGAGCCTCCGGTAATGTCAATTATTTCCCAATGCCGCCGCCGCGCGCCATAAGGGGCCGCGAAATTGGCGTAAGGGCCTTTTTATTTGTAAATTTAAAAGCCTCCCGAAAATTGTTTGACGCGCGGTAGATAGCGCCCTCTATCTCGCGCGGTCGCCGCCAAATTTCCCCGCCGGCCCTTAGCTTTTTGATTTTTACAAGTAATTGCGCGCTCTTATATTTTGTATCTTGTCAATTTATAAACTTTACAAAAATATCGCGCCTTCCCGCTCCCAGCCCTTTAGCGACGATCTTGAGGAAAAGACTTTAAGCGGCGCTTTTTTTAAAGGTCTTTAAAAAGTTTTCACAAAAAATTATTCAATAACTTAAGCCGTTTAACTAAGAAACCAAAACTTTTCTAACGCGCTTTTTAAAACTGATTTATAAATATCGCGACTCTCGGGGGAAGAAACGCGCGCGCTCGGTCGGAGGGCGCCTTTTTCAGGTAACGGGCGTGAATTACTTGATAAATTCGCCGACGGCGCGCTTTGTAAACAAAAAATTTGACAAAAAAGCTTTTTTGTGGTCCAATGGGCTTGAATAATGGGTTCAAAGCCCTTCCAAAGTCTCGTCCAGACTTCGGCTCTCGTCGCCCCTTCCCCCCGAGGCCCGCCCCGGCGCGCCTCAAAGGGACCCTCCGGGGCGCCCGGTCTCGTCATTTTATTTTTTTCTAAAAATAAAGGCCTTTAATTAAGTCCTTTATTTTTTGCCGTCCCGTGGCGACCGCCAGCGGCCAGCCTCGCGGGATCCCTCGCAACCCCTCATTTCGCAAGGAGAATCCTAAATTATGGGAAGTTCCTCTCAGAGCGTCCAGGCCGTCGATCTGTCCCAATTGGACGCGGTTTTCGCCAAATACGCGGACATGGCCAACGGTTCCTTAATACCCGTGCTGCAAGCGGCCCAGGACACCTACGGCTATCTGCCGCTGAAGGCCCTGGAGACCATCGCCCGCAAGCTGCAGATCCCCATCAGCCAGATTTACGGGGTCGTGACCTTCTACGCCCAGTTCCGCTTGGTTCCGCGGGGCAAACACGTCATCCGCTCCTGCCAGGGCACCGCCTGTCACGTCCGCAATTCCGCCCGCATTTTAGAGTCCTTAAAGAGCACCCTGGGAGTCGCTCCCGGAGGCACCACCGAGGACCTCAAGTTTACCCTGGAGACCGTCGCCTGCATCGGCGCTTGCAGCTTGGCCCCGGTCATGATGATCGACACGGATGCCCACGGGCGCCTTCGCCCGGACCGCATTCCCAAAATCCTGGACAGCTACTCCAATTAATTTGAGGGACATCAAAGCATGACTAGCGACAATACTTTACGGCGCCTGCAAAGGGCCGACGATCTGGACGCCATGAAGGCCAAGGTCCTCCCCCGGATAGCCATCCGCAAGGACCCCAAGGCCCCCATTTACGAAGGCGTGACCCATCACGTCATGATCTGTTGCGACACGGGGTGCACCTCCTCGGGCTCCCGGAAAATCGTGGAGGCCTTCGAGAACGACCTTAAGGCCAAGGGCCTTGACAAGAGCGTCGAGGTGGTCGTCATCGGCTGTCACGGCTTCTGCGAAATGGGGCCCCTGATCGTCATCTATCCCGACGACGTCTACTACGTCCACCTTTCCCCCGACAACATCCCCCAGATCGTCGACGAGACCATCAAGGGCGGCAAGGTCGTGGAGGATTTCCTCTACAAAGAGGCCGAAACCTTAAGGCCCATCGTCCACTACAAAGAGATCGAGTTCTACGCCAAGCAGAAGCGCATCCTGCTTACCAACTGCGGCCACATCAACCCCGAGGACGTCACCGAGTACATCGCCAACGACGGCTATAAGGGCCTGGCCAAAGCCCTTTCCATGAAGGACAACACCGACGCCCTTCTGGAGGAGGTCAAGACCTCCGGCCTGCGCGGCCGCGGGGGCGGCGGCTTCCCCACGGGGCGCAAGTGGGAACTCTGCCGCAACGCCCCCGGCGACAAAAAGTACATCATCTGCAACGCCGACGAGGGCGACCCCGGGGCCTTCATGGACCGCTCCCTCATGGAGGGCGATCCCCACCGCCTGGTCGAGGGCATGATTATCGGCGCCCTCATCATCGGGGCGGACGAAGGCTACATCTACTGCCGGGCCGAGTATCCCCTGGCCATCAGGCGCCTCCGGCTCGCCATCTCCCAGGCCGAGACCTTGGGCTTACTGGGCGACGACATCCTGGGCAGCGGCTGGTCCTTCCACCTCCACATTAAGGAAGGCGCCGGCGCCTTCGTCTGCGGCGAGGAGACGGCCCTCATCCATTCCATCGAAGGCAAACGGGGCATGCCCACGGCGCGCCCGCCCTTCCCCGCTATCTCCGGTTTGTGGGGCAAACCCACCAACAACAACAACGTGGAAACCTGGGCCAACATCCCGGGCATCATCCGCAACGGCGGGGCCTGGTACGCCTCCTTCGGGACCGAGAAATCCAAAGGAACCAAGGTCTTCGCCTTAACGGGCAAGGTCAACAACACGGGTCTCGCCGAGGTCCCCATGGGCATGACCATGCGGGAGATCATCTTCAATATCGCCGGCGGCATCCAGAATGGCAAGAAATTCAAGGCCGTCCAGATCGGCGGCCCTTCCGGCGGCTGCCTCCCCGATTCCATGATCGACCGGCCCGTGGACTACGATTCCTTAATCGAGGCCGGGGCCATGATGGGCTCCGGAGGCCTCGTGGTCGTGGACGAAGACACCTGCATGGTGGATCTCGCCCGCTTCTTCCTCTCCTTCACCCGCGACGAGAGCTGCGGCAAGTGCACCCCCTGCCGGGAAGGCTCCACGCGCATGCTCAACATCCTCACCAACATCACGCAGGGCAAGGGCAAACCCGGGGACATCGAGTTACTCGAGGAACTGGCCCGCAACATCAAGCTCTCCGCTCTCTGCGGCCTCGGCCAGACCTGCCCCAACCCCATCCTCTCGACAATCCGCTACTTCCGCCACGAGTACGAAGAGCACATCTTCCACAAGAAGTGCCCCGCGGGCCAGTGCGTGGATCTCCTGACCTACTGGATCGATTCCGAGAAGTGCGTGGGCTGCGGATCCTGCAAGAAGATCTGCCCCGTTTCCGCCATCGACGGCGAGAAGAAGGAGCCGCACGTCATCGACATCAACAAGTGCATCAAATGCGGTTCCTGCATTGAGGCCTGTAAAAAGTACAAAGCCATCTTCAAGAAATAGGGTGCCCCCATGAGTAAAAACGTTACCCTGACCATCGACAACCAATCCGTGACCGTCCCGGCCGGCGTCACCATCTGGGGGGCCGCCCGGAAACTTGGCATCAACATTCCCACTCTCTGCCATCACTTCGACGTGAAGCCCTACAGCGGCTGCCGCGTCTGCGTGGTGGAGGCGGTGGGAGCGCGGGCCTTGGTCGCCGCCTGTTCCTACCCCGTCACCGATGGTCTCGTGGTCTTCACGAACTCCCCCAAGGTGCGCGAGGCGCGGCGCCTCGTGGTGGAGCTTCTTTTGGCCAACCATCCCCACGAGTGCCTCACCTGCGACCGCAACCAAAACTGCGAGCTCCAGAAACTGGCCCTCGACCTGGGCGTCAAGGAGATCCGCTTCGAGAAGTCCAAACCCACCTGGGTGGTGGACCGCACCTCCCCCAGCTTGGTGCGCGACCCCAACAAGTGCGTGCTCTGCGGTCGCTGCGTGCGCTTCTGCGCCGACAAGCAGACCTGCTCGGTCTACACCTTCGCCAACCGCGGCTTTAGCTCCATCGTGACCCCGGCCTTCGGCAAGGGCCTGGGCGAGGTCGCCTGCACGCTCTGCGGCCAGTGCTCGGTCATCTGCCCCGTGGGCGCCATCACCGTGAAAGACGACACGGAGAAGGTCATGGACGCCATCAGCGATCCCGAAAAGATCGTCATCGTCCAGACCGCGCCCTCCGTCCGCGTGGCCCTTGGCGAGCTCTTCGGCGGGGCCCCCGGCTCCATCGTCACCGGCAAAATGGTGGCGGGCCTCAAAAGGGCCGGCTTTGACCGGGTCCTCGACACCAACTTCACCGCCGACGTGACCATCATGGAAGAGGCGACCGAGTTCCTCCACCGCCTCGGTAGCGGCAAGGACATGCCCATGATCACCAGCTGCTCCCCGGGCTGGATCAACTTCATGGAAATGTTCTATCCCGAGTTGGTCCAGCACCACTCCACCTGCAAGAGCCCGCAGCAGATCTTCGGCGCCTTGGCCAAGACCTACTACGCCGAGAAGGAGAAAATCGATCCCGCCAAGATCGTTTCCGTCTCCATCATGCCCTGCACGGCCAAGAAGTTTGAGTGCACGCGCCCCGAGATGAACGCCAGCGGCTACCAGGACGTCGACTACGTCCTCACCACCCGCGAGCTCGGCAAGCTCCTCAAGTCCTGCGGCGTGGCCTTTGACCAGATCAAGCCCGAAAACTACGATCCCATCATGGGCATCGGCAGCGGCGCGGGAACGATCTTCGGAAACACCGGCGGCGTCATGGAGGCGGCCCTCCGCACCGCTTACGAGGTCGTCACCAAAAAGACCCTGCCCGCCATCGAGTTCGGCGCCATCCGCGGTCTCGCGGGCCTCCGGGAAGCCGAAATTGACCTGGAGGGGACCAAGATCAAGGTCGCCATCGCCCACGGCCTGGGCAACGCCCGCAAGGTCATGGACACCATCAAGGCCGGGAATCCCCGCGGCTGGCACTTCATTGAGGTCATGGCCTGCCCCGGCGGTTGCATCTCCGGCGGGGGGCAGCCCATCTCCTCGGATATCAACTACCGGGCCAAGCGCATGGCGGGCCTGTACGAGGACGACCGTCAGCTCACTTTGCGCAAAAGCCACGAGAACCCCGAGGTCAAAGCCCTTTACGACGAGTACCTCAAAGAGCCGGGCGGGCATCTCTCCCACAAGCTTCTCCACACGACCTTCCATAACCCCCACATGGATCTCTACACCGAGTAGGGTCCATTTTCCCCAAGCCGCCGCGCCAAAAGGCGCTGTTTTAAAGGCGCGCGCGCTTTAGCTTCGCCCGCGAGCGAATAACCCACTTATTTGTTCGCTCTGACATCCTCGCGGATATTGATTTCACCCATAAAAGAGGCCGGGAGCGATCCCGGCCTCTTTTGTTTTTGAGGGCTTGAGAAGGCCCCCCAGGCGCGAAAATAGCTTCCCAGGCGCGCCTCGCGGCCGACCTATCGCCTTTCGCCATCCTCTTGGGCGGCGGAGGGTGATTGACCAGGGGACATTGGCCCCAGCCTTTTAGCCCATAACGGGATCCCTCGCGAATCCCCGAGAGAAAACTCCCGCCGTCAGAAGAGGACTCGCCTCCCCCAAGACGCTTGAGTGGACGCTCTGGATGAAATTTTAATTTTCCAAAAGAGAGCGCGTCGTTAAGCGCCGCCTCCCGAGACGCCTCCCAAAAGAGCGCGTCTTGCGCTAATTGGCCCCTCATCTCAAACAAATTTGCCGTCGCGGGACGGAATTACGCTCTCCTAAGCCAAGCGCGATTTTCCCAAAAAGCGAGCGCTTAAGCGAATACGCCGCGGATTATGTCAATAGATTCCCGCAATTCAATATCCTTTGAATAAGGATATTTTTTTTGAAATTTTCGCCACGCCGAATGAGCGGCGTTAGTTTTATCGATTAAATTCAAGTATTTCGAAGAGTTTAAAATTAACTCTTCACGAGAATTATCCTCGGCTTTTCGTTTAATAATTTGGAGTAGTTCACCTTTATTCAAATTTGCCCCATATATTTTAATAAAAGATATACGTCATAATAGTCGCGCGCGCGACCTCCAGAGGCGCCGTAGTAAAGAATAGCGAGAATTTTATCCGCGAGAATACTTTGAACGTTTACAGCCTTTACGGCAATTCGCTCGTCATTAGTTAGCATTTTATATTCATGCGCAATTGGATGAGGATAAATTTTATCGTCATTCACAATATCAATATGGAAATGAGAGCGCGTGTTCTCAAGTTTACAATTTAAAACTACCCGGCAGTCATCTGGCGATAATTTTTCTCGTATCGAATCTATCTTGTAGATTGAAAATATCACGCCATCATCGCGTTGAATATTGATAACATTATTAATAATTTCCTTTAAATTATCTTTATCAATATGAATACCAGTGATATTTGCGTCAAGGTCTTTAGTAATTCTATTTTCAATGCCAGCTAAAGAAGAAATCAGGAAGCCGCCCTTCAGTATAAAATTATCGCGATAAGGAGAGCAAAATAAACGCTCCATAAAGCGTTCCATCATAAACATTTGAATAAACATTGAACTATCAATTTTATATTTGTTCGAGTTATTAACCGCCCAGGATTTCACATTCGAAGCTTTATATTTAACGCTCATAACAACGCCAATAGTAAAGATTGTACTTCCCTATGAATTTTAAAAAACCTCGCGTAGTCAAGCAATTTTCCATAGTCTCGTTTTGGGCTCCTTACATACCACCTAAACCCCGCGATAAACAGATCTAAGTCTATTCTTTCGCTATGGCGTATACAGTCACATAATGTTCTTTCCATATCATAAACTACTATCTCATTGCCGTATTCAGACACAATTTTCTCGGTATGCTCGTTGACAAGACTCGGTTTACAATAAAAGAATTCGATGTGCGATTCGCGAATCATCCTCGTGCTACTTCCGGATGGAATTGTCATCGCGAATCTCAACGGTATACGATCGCAAAGATCGTGAAGATAGAGCGGGTTTCGTGTGAAAATACTCCTTTAGGACAACGATATTGAGCTATAAAATAAATGTCTGGAAAAATATCAGGCTTAACATATAATCCCTGCTCGGCGCGCTCAATTTCCCCGCTCTTCACCATCCGCTGGAGCGTGGCGTAAGAAACGCCAGCCGCGCGCGCTTTATTCGCCAAAAGATGCCCGTTATTTTGTTCAAGCAACTCAAAAACTTTTTCTTTCTCTCTCGACATACGCGCGCCACCTTCCGTAAGATTCGACCTTCATAATATACATTTTTCGCCCGATATACATTTTTCGCCCGAAAATAGCAAAGATAAAAAATTATGGCGCGCTATCATTCTATACAGACATATCTAAGATATATTTAATAGTATAGATACTTAATATTATCAATAAAGATATATTTTATTATAAATAGCTATAAAAATATATGCTCTCGCCATTTCACCAAGCGATCATTCGCCGCTCGGGGAACTTCTCGCGTGGAAAGAGAGTCAAGTTGGACTCTTTGGCCGCTCAAGGAAAAAAAGGGAGATAATTGACATAACCTAAAGTAACCGCCCAAAAATCCTATGTTCCTGAGGGTAGGGCTTAAAGCCATATTCGATTGCCTCGCGACATAAAGCGTTTCTGGAGGCCTGGAAAATCGCCTTGTCCTTTGAAAAGCCACGGCGGCGCGTAATCAAGGATTCCCGCCAAGAATCAGCTTTCCAACCGGGCGTAAAGCCATGGGCGCGAAAGGTGCGCGTTAAGATTAAGGCGGAGGCGCGTTAAGGAGGAATGGCGTCGCTCGACCGAACCAAGAGCCGATTTTAAAGAGTGAATACAAACGACGGCGCCGGGAGAGTTGCGCCAGCTGGTCGCTCACTGTCGTCTATTAAAGGCGGTTCTTCGGCCAATCCAGCCATTTTGTTGGAAATTCATGGAAAAAAATTTCTCAGAATAGCGCAAAAGAACGTACGCGAACACTCCTAATTGGCCACGCGTCAAAATCAAAACGCCGCCCGCGCCGAAGAGAAAAAACCCAGGGCTAGAGAGCTTAGCGTCCCTAACCCGGGGTTAATTCGCGGGGCCCGACGAGGAGCCCCAAGTTTTACGCGCTTTAGCGGGACTTTTGAAGCGTTCCCAGAAAGGGAAAGACCCGCGGGGGGGGCCGAGGCCTAGAAGTCGTAGCCGACCCGCACTCCGCCGGAAAGGCCTTTGAAATGGCCAGCGTAGCCTTGTAAGCCAAATTCAACGGAGAGACGGTCGTTACTGTTGGCGTGGCCGATGGCGCCAATCTCAAAAATGCCCACCCCGCCAGTTAACTCGGGATCTTCAAAGATATAATTGTCGGCCGTGGCGCTCGTTTTGTTGTCAAACTCGTGCTCATAATAGGCGCCGCCGTACACGGAGAAATTGGGGGTAACGGCGTGAGTCAATCTCGCCCCGCCCCGGGCGCGGTAGGAATTGGCGTCGTCTAAAAGCACTACCTCGCCGGTATTGAGCGCGAGATCTTTCCCCACCTGCCTGGCCCAGTAGCCCCTGACGATGAAATCAAGGCTCGTGACATCGGTTAAGGCCGTTTCGTAGCCCAGCCCAAGGTGGGCGGCGTAGTAATTGGTCTCAAGGTCATAACCCACGTTAACGCCATTGGTTATGTAGTTGTTGGACTGAAAATGGTTTCGCAGCTGACCTCCCCTGATCGCGCCCTCAATCCGCAAGTTATTGTCGAAACGCTGACGGGCCATAACGCCTACGCCGGCGTAGCGGATATGGCCATGCCCATCAACTTCTGGACGGGCGATAGTGGCAAAATCGCCGGTAATATCGTAGGAGGAATAAGATCCTTCCAGAAACGCGCCTATTAGGAGGGAGCCAACGGCGTGGGTAGTTTTATTGGAAAAGCCGGCCAGCCAGGTGTAACCCGTGATATCAATGTCGCCATAAGAATCGACCCAGAAACGGGAGACATCAAATCCCGCGAAGAAGTTCCAGGCGTTTTCTTCGCGAATGGCCAAATCAGCCTGCTGGAAGCTGTGATCCGCGAGCCAGCCGCCGGTGTGGGCCATATAAGCGAGACCGGCGTTCACTCCCTCCAGGATAATTTTGGTGGTCTTGGCGGGAGCGATGTTGACAAGCCGAGCCACGAGAAATCTGTTAGTACTCAGCGTAGCGGGCTCAGCCTGCTTGTCAATAATAAAATCATATTGCTTAAATGAGCCAGCCCTTACTACGTAATTTGAGTTAGACTGCTCTCCAGTAATTTGATTGTCGTCGCCACTATCTATAAGATAATACATGTCGCCACCGCTAAGACCTGGATCTGTCGCGAAATCTGACATTGTCACTATCGCGCCGTCTATAGTCGCCGGAGCCAAGGAATTGGGATTAAGCCCTAAAAGATAATGGGTTTCATCGTTAACAGCGCCGGGGTCTACTAGAAAATTGAGCGTTCCATTGAGATTTACGCTGCCCATAAAAAGCTCAGTGGCTTGTTCTGCGTAAAGTACGTCCCAACCTTGGATATTTAACGTGGCCCCGCTTTGCAAATTGAAAGTATGACCCGCGCCAGTAGTTTCAGTCGTAAAGCCTGTATCGTCGTATTCATAGGAATATACGCCCATAGCTCTCTCGAGGGTGGTAACGCTTCCGGGCCTTAGATTAATCACGTTTTCGACATTATGCGTGTAATCATCATATTCACCGACTCTTAGATAATTAATTCCCCCCCAGATAAATTCTCCGCCCCCGCCGAGAACTTCCATCTCAAAAGTTCTATGAGCGTAGCTGACTCCACTTTGGTCACGCTGATCAACTTCAATAGGATCGTAAAGCTCAACTTTGCTTCCGGATTGAGCGTCTATCACTAATTTCGCGTCCGATGCCGGTGGATCATCATTACTAGTATAAATATAGCCGGCGCTGGTATACACATTTAAGACATTGCCAAAATAAATGGAATTGGTTGTTCTTAACGCGCCCCCTTCATATATTTCATTGCCCTCGAAACGAGTGGAACGTCCCCCGCTTCCGCGAAGAACCACCTGGTTATAACTCATAGTTGGATTCGGATTTGGCTGACCCGTGTCAATCGTGACGGTTCCGTAGACACGAGCGGCCGGCGGGGCGCCACTATAGAAAGACGACTGCACAGTCGAATAAAATTCATTATTTTCGAACACGCTATTTTCAATGACCATTTCGTTGACAAGCCCATAGCTGTAGATGGCTCCCCCCATGATCTGACCATTTAAAGCGGTTACGGTGTTATTCGTAAAAGTATTTTCTAATACATAACTTATCCCCGCGTATATTGTATTATTTGTCATAGCGGAACCGGTAACTCCAACTAAACCTCCGCCGTCAATATAAGCGCCCGCGCTAACGGTATTATGATCAAAAAGGCTATTGCTCAACTCTCCGATATAGGACACGCCATCCAGCGCGTATAATCCTACGATGCCGCCT
Source organism: Deltaproteobacteria bacterium (assembly GCA_031265205.1). Classification (GTDB taxonomy): domain Bacteria; phylum Desulfobacterota; class Desulfarculia; order Adiutricales; family Adiutricaceae; genus JAISCZ01. The sequence continues at coordinate 27,065 of JAISCZ010000186.1, read as the reverse complement.
CCCTGTATCTGCCTATCATCTCCACCAGCGACCGTGGTTACTTGAATATACCTAAACGCGTTATTATTTATATCCAATACAATAGCGTCGTTATTTTGACCCAACGCCGCGAAACCAATTACGCCACCACCTGTAATAGGGTCAGAAGTGGATATTACTATTAACGGATCTGTATCTTTGCCAAAAAAATTGTCAGTTATACTCAAAGAACCAACAGTACCCCGAGCTGACAAAATATTATTAGTAGTAATTCTTGCGCCGATAGTTCCGCCGCCAACTATTCCATCCACGGTAGTTTGGATTCCAGTAAAATAGTTCGCGTTAATGAATTCAACCATGGCCACAGTTCCTGTTGGGCCGGAAGCGCTCGAGATATCAACTCCAATAATTCCGCCACCTAGAATAGCGCCGGCCAAATTTTGTCTAATATCATCAAAATAGTTAGAAGCGACCGTGCCAATTAGCGCGCTAACTTGAGATGAAACGCCAATAATTCCTCCGCCCAGAAGATCTCCATGCTGATTGACGTTCGTGCCTGTGTTTGTATGCGTAGTGATCTCTATTCCTTTAAATACGTTACGCTCAACAGCAAACATATTGGCGCTTCCTTTGTTAGTTCTGACTCCAATGATACCGCCACCAATAATGTCACCGCCATCATATCCACTTTCACCGCCATTGTGCATCATGCCTGCTTCGACAATAATATTATAAAAAACGTTATCTGAAGTTGTCCAAATTGTCCCTCCAACAGCGCAGCTCCCGGAAACACAGCCAGGATTAGTTATGGGGTTTTCGCTAACGTCATCTCCATCGTCGTTTGTCTGAAGCCCGATGATACCGCCACCTCGAAGATAGGTTCCTGGTTGGATTTGTATCCCGCCAAAAAAGTTATTGCTTATTGTTGAAATAGCCGTATCGGCGTTGCTTAGTCCATTTACGCCAATAACGCCGCCGCCACGTAGCGCGTAATGGCTTGACACCACTATTCCACCATTGACAGCGTTAAAGGTACCAGAACCGAAAATATTTCCACTGATAGTATTGATTTTCGCGGACGTATATTCGGTGTTATTCGTGCTATTGTTGTTAACGCCAATAACGCCGCCACCCATCAAGAAGTCGCCAGATCTTACGGTTATAGCGGAAAAAATATTGTCGCTTAAATCGCCAATTAACGCGTCTCCCCTCGCGTTAGTTGGAGACGACACGGCGTCTAATCCGATGATTCCGCCACCCTCAATATAGGGCGCGTACGTTGGGTAAGTTGGGTTTGTTGTCTGCACCGTAAGATTATGGAAAATGTTGCCGACTATGCCTTGAATTATTGTGTCACTAGATGTGGAACGCAATCCCAGAACTCCGCCACCCGCCAAGTAGTTATAGGACCATTGTTGCGTGTTTCTCATCGTTATACTGATGTCATTGAAATCGTTTCCGGAGATGACTCCAAAAGTAGAATCTCTATTTGCAAAATTATTTGTCCCAACGTCATAACTGCTTCCTATAAGCCCATTAACAACTCCCCCACCTTGAGTCCCGATAGAAGTTCCAGTGAATTCATATTCAATTGTAACGTCTCCAATTTTTGTATTAGCGATGCTAAGGTTATTTCCGGTAGTTATTCTCAACCATTTTCCTGGCTCCATATTAACAGACGACGCGCCAGAGTAAGAGCGAGTACCTAGTTGGCCAGCGATATAATGCATTCCGCTTGGGTCCATCGTAGTTACGGCGGGATAAATTAAATCTTTGATAGCGGCGGCGTTAATTATGGGAAAATCTCCATTGGCGTCAGGTTGGACCATGGAAATAATTTGTATCGCTTTGCTTTGGACGCTATATTGAAAGTGATTTGCCGCGTCTCCCGTAAGGGTTCTTGACGGGGTGGTAACAAATATAGCCGCTTGACTGTTTTCAAACGTTACTCCAGTAACGCCAAAAGTTATTGGGCCCGTTCCCGTAAATCCGGTCACTAAACCAGCGTGGTTCGGTGTGTTAATTACCGCGCCAAAAGCCTGGGGCGCCGCGAGCCAGAGCCCCGCCAAAACTAGCAAAACGACCGCGAGAGAGTGGCTGAATAAAGAATGAATTTCTTTATGCTGACGGGGGTTAATAGCGGACATGGCAAATCCTCCTTCAAACCCATCTTAAAGCTAAGTGGTTTTAAGCTGGGGAAGAACTATTTCTCCACCACGGCGCCCTCCCAAAGGCTGGGGCGCTCGCGCCCCTTTGGTACCAGGCAAAGGCGTAATAGAGTAAACAAAGGCGAAAAACGGAAAGCTGTTCCAGGCCTCGCTTCCTTAAAATCCTAAAATAAAGAAGCGGCTTTCAGGGAACCTATGTCGAAGGGCTCGCCCTTCGAGAAACCGCGAAGTTCGGAAAGATATTGAGAGAATAAGCGATATTTATAAAAACTAAAGGCTCTATAATTTTCCAGCTAATCGCCCTAACCATAAAAGTTATTTCTCCACCACCCAGGGGGGGCGCGTTATTGACTCGGCTGATGGGCCCGATCCGCTGGGAGCCAAACTTAGAATTTTTCTAAAAACCTGAGAGAAGCTTTGCCTCCCAGGGGAGGCGGGAGCCTCGACCCCAGGATAAGAAGCTAAAATCTAAACATAGGCATTTTAGCATAAGTTTTGATATTTACGATCAAGCATTCGGAAAAACATGGGTAATTTCCAAGCCAAACGTCTCAGCTCACCCTCCATTTTCGCGCTTAACATAGGCGAGTTCACCTGTCGACGCTTCCAAATAAGGATAGCGACAATTTACGCGCTCAGAAACGTGAATTTAACCGAGTCTCGCGACGCGGAGAGCCTTCGCGAGATCGGGCTTCGGCTTGGACGCGACTATCCGTAGCCCGTAACGTGACTTCCGATTGCGTCTTTAAATATACAATTTTTATTCAGCCGACTTCACGGCGGGTCATGGGGCGCGCTTTCCCCTTGCCGTCCGACGAGTCTTTTTTCTCCCGAATACCCTTCGCTTTGCCAAGGACGGGAGGGAGGCAAGGCGGTTAATTTTCCCATCGAGAGATTATTCCTCGACTCCAGCGTTGCCTTTGAGATACGCCGAAGGCGGGTTTTAAACCCGCTGGCTCTGGCGCGTCGCTTCCTCAAAAAGCGACGCGCCCCGTTATGGCCGCCCCAGAATTCCCAGCTAAGGTCTCCATGAGTTTTCGCGAGCGTGGCTTGTGGAATATTTCGCTAACGACCATTGGGCGAACCTTTTGTACGCCAGTTTTGGAGAGATCGACTTAAGGGCGTGATTTCGGAGGACTCGCCTTTGAGCGCGTGATTTTTAATCTTGACTTCGGTTAGCCAGCCATTAGGGAACGAGGCTTTCAGGCGCGTCTTCGTTCGTTGGCCTTATAGAGCGGGATTTTTTAGAAGCGGCTTCGCCAGCCGCCATTTGGAAGGTTCCCTTTCGAGCGCGCGTTTGCCTCGTCATTCTTTTTAACACTCGCTTGGCGCGCCGTCCTTTGAAGACTGTTCGCCCCCGCCGTCGTTTGACGAACGGCTCTTATTTGATAGTTTCGCTTCAAAATTTCAAAATCTACCCGCCTTATTTCCAAATCGAGAAGAATTTTCCAATATTCTATATTTAATATTTATTAAATTAAATATAAAATTTCTATAAACCTTCCCCTCCCTTTGAGTATGGCCAAAGCTCACATCACATACTTTCGCGCGTAAATTTCCAATTTCTACGCGCGTTATCGCCTGACTCCCAATCAATTATTCATACCTTATATTTGATAATTACATATATTAATATTACCCACTCGACATTTCCAAAGCGCTTAAAATCAACCCAAAACTCAAATTTGGTAGGTTCGCGCGTAAATTTTCCGAAATTACGCGCGTTTTTATCGAAGCCCATATAATAATCATGTTTTTCATATTTAATAATTATTTTATTGAATATCAAGTTTCACCGTTCGTCTACAAAACCCCTTGAATGAATTCAAAGCTCTAATTTGTAAGTTTCGCGCGCATATTTTGTTAATCTACGCGGGTATTGACGTAATTTAATATAATTTATATCCCATTTTTATTATTTCGTAAGTATTAAATTTCGCGCGAGTATTCCTCAAAGCCTTAAAATCAGGTCATGGTTCAAATTATGATGAGAGCGCAAAAAGTCCCAGAAATTAAATTCGGTTAGCCGCTAATGCTAAATGAGGACAACTAATTAGATAAATAGTTATATGCGGTATTTTTTGCGTCCGTTTGCTTCTCTTAAAGGTTTTTTGCGCTTTCATCAAATTATTAATTTCGCGCGTAGATTTTCATTATCCACGCGCGTTATACCCAAATCCCTTTGCGTAAGGCCGCGGCTCATATTTGATAGTTTCGCGCGTAAATTTTCTAAATTTACGCGCGCCATTTCCAAAACGAATAAAATGGCGTAGCTCACATTAAATAATCTGGCGCGTGATTGTAGGTGATTATTTTCCAATTATCTACATAAAACACTATAATTATAAAAATTAATTTTAATATTTATTGCAAAATTAAATCTAAAGCATATTAAAATATCAAATAGCTATTTATAAAATCTATGGCCTCTCGCGACGCGCGCAGCGAAACTTCGCGTTATTCGCCGAGCGCGGAATCAGACTCCGCGAAAACCATTACCCGACTTCCGGCGCCTTCTTGATTCTGAATACCGCGCGAGATTTCGCCGCCCTGACGCGATTCGTCGCTATCCGCCGACGGAAAAGGGGCGCCGCTCGGGACGCCCGCTTCGCGCTCTAAACGGCAAGAAGCCGAAATCCATCCGCGAGCGGGCTAAGTTTCCATCGGCGACGACGCCTCAGAAGATCACCTGAATTTATCCCTCAACGATTGCCGCGAGGCGCCTGGGCGCCTGACGCCGCTTGGCGCTTCAGGCGCCTCTTTAATCGCCCCTTCAGCCGCCAATAAACCACGCGACGCCGATACTAATACGATAAGCCGAGCTTATAGGGGTGGATAATAAAAATTTTATTTAATTCCGTCGTCATGGACAATCGCGATATATACGGCTATATCGTGACATATTAATTGTTAGGCGTAATTAGCTTGTCTATTTGGCGACTAAACATTAGGAAAACGCGCCCGCCTAGCGCGGTTTTTATAATTATTAAGCGTATGTCCCTTCTCGGCGTAACCGCCGCGTCATTAATCGTTTCGCTTCAGTCATCGTTTCGCTCCGCGACTAAAGCGCTTTCATGGCGTACTATAACAAATCGCGATCGGATAGGATTTACGCCTGGAACGGTATAATTAAAACCTACCCGACCGCGACGTTATTAAAAATGAGCGGCGTCGCCCCAAGCCATAAGGCGCCGCGGCGCCGTCTCTCTACGGAAGCAGGGCCCGCGCCGCGTTCAGCGCGACATTATAAACCGGACCCGGGATAACGCCTAAGAGCACCACTAAGATCCCCAGAAAAAGGGCGCCGGCGTGGCTGTAGGCGCTGGCGTCCGTCAGGGCGATAGGGCCCGTCAATGTCCCCTCGGGGCTACCCTCGGGAACGGGAGGCCCAATGGGGTCTTCCGTGTAGGCGTGGCGGACCAACGAGAGATAGTAAAAAATGGCGATGGCGCTGTTCACGCAGACCACGATCACCAGCCAGTCGTAGCCGTGTCCCCAAAGGCTCGTGATCAGCCAGAGCTTGCCGATAAAGCCCACGGTGGGCGGGAGGCTCACCAGAGAAAAGGCGCCGGCGGCCAGGCACATAGCCAAAATGGGCGAGCGGCGGGAAAGGCCGTTCAAGTCGTCGTAGGTAAGGTTCCGCCCGTCCTGGGAAATCCGGCTGATCACCCAGAAGCACAGAAGGTTCATGAGGAGATAGGCCATGGCGTAGAAGGCGGCCGCCGCCAGGCCTTCGGCGGTCCCGGCGACCAATCCGCAGAGGATGTATCCGGCGTGCGCGACCGAGGAAAAGCCCAGCATGCGCTTGAGGTCCTTCTGGGCCAAGGCGCAGAAGTTGCCGTAAGTAACCGAGACGGCGGCCAGGAGGGCCAGGATCCCGGTAATTTCCAAATCGGGCTTCAGGAAGGTCGCCAGGCGGATTAAAACGATAATCGCCCCCAACTTGGGGAGAGTCGCCACGAAGGCCGCGGTCTCGTTGGAAGCTCCCTGGTAGACGTCCGGGCACCAGAAATGGAAGGGGAAGAGGGCCAGCTTAAAGAAGAGCCCGCCCAAAAAGAGCGTAAGCCCCATCACGGCCAGGGGATTGCCGGCCAAGGACCAGTCGGCCCCCGCGAGCTTGGCTATATAGGTCGTCTCCTGGGAGGCGATAATCCAAGAAAGGCCGTAGAGGGCCATGGCCGTGGCCGCGGCCCCGAAGAGGATGTATTTGAGGCCGGCCTCAGCCGCCGCCTTAGATTTGGCGCGGACGGGGATAAGGACGTAGAGGGAATAGCTGGAGAGTTCCAGGGCGAGATAGATGGTGACGAGTTCCGCCCCGGAGGAAAGGATAACGAGACCCCAGGCCGACAGGGTCAGAAAGAGGAAGTACTCGACCCGTTTTTCCACGGAGAGGGTCGGCTGCCGGAAGGAGTTAAGAGCGGCGACGACGAACCCCAGGCAGATGAGGATCTTAAAAAACTGGGAGAGCCCGTCGATCCGGTAGCTCCCGAAAAACATGTCCGCTTCCAGATAAAAGGAGTTAAAGGCGCAGAGAATGGCTAAAATCCCGCCCGCGGGGACCACGACCAGGGCCCCGCCCGCGGCGAGGGCCGGGTTTTTCCTGGACACGCAGGTCAGGATAAAGAGATAGATTATCAACAGGAAAAAAATGGTTTCCGGCCAGATATACGCGAATTTGAAATTAAGCTCAGCCATTTTTTTCTACTCCCTTAGCCGGGATCGCTTGGAGGGCGAAGCGGGCGACGCTCGCCCGAGTCAGCGCCGCTAGCGTCTCCTCGCCCGCTCTTTCTTCCGGGAGGGCCTCGCGGGCGATTGTCGCCGGGGCGACTAAGCCTTTCCGCGCCTCGTAACTCTGGAGGGTATCGTTAATGGAGGGGGTAATGACGTTCAGAAGGGCGGTGGGGGCCAGTCCCAGGTAGATGACCAAGGCGGCCGGGCCCAGAAGGTAGACCCACTCTTTCTTCTTCAAGTCCAGCCAGGAGCGCCCCTCGGGGGAAGCTGGCTGGCCCCACGCCATCCTTAAGGTGACCTTCAGGATGTAGGCGGCGGCGAGGAGCGCCCCGGGCACGCAGAGGATCCCGATAACGACGCTCGCCTGGAAGGCCGCCGCCAAGACCAGAAATTCCCCGACAAAGCCATTGGTCCCCGGAAAGCCGAAGGACGCGAAACCGAAGAGGCCCCAAAAGAACATGTAATAGGGCAGAAACTTTCCCAAACCCATGTTTTGGGCGATCTCGCGGCTGTGGCTCCGCTCGTAGATCGCTCCCACCATCATAAAGAGGGCCCCGGTGATGATCCCGTGGTTGAGCATCTGGAAGATGGCCCCCTGGACTCCCCGCTCGCTAAACAGGAAGATGCCCAAGGTCACGAAGCCCATGTGGGCCACCGACGAATAGGCGATGAGCTTTTTGATGTCCGTCTGGCCCAGCGCCACGAAACCCCCGTACAGGATGGAGGCGATGGAAATGGCGATCATGAGGGGCGCGAAGTACTCGCTGGCCGCGGGAGTCATGGGGAGCGAGAAGCGCAGAAAACCGTAGGTCCCCATCTTCAGGAGTACCGCGGCCAAGATGACCGAGCCCGCCGAGGGCGCCTGGACGTGGGCCGCCGGCAGCCAGGTGTGGAAGGGAAACATGGGGACCTTGATGGCGAAGGCGATAAAGAAGGCCAAAAAGATCCAGTATTGGAAGCGGAATCCGAAATCCTTGTTCATGAGCTCGGGGATCGAGAAGGTCCCGCCCTCGATCCGCAAAGCCACGATGGCGACCAGCAAGAGGGTGCTGCCGGCCAAGGTGTAAATGAAGAACTTAATGGACGCGTATCTTTTCTCGGCCCCGCCCCAGATGGCGATCATGAGGTACATGGGAATGAGGAGGGCTTCCCAGAAGACGTAGAAGAGCACCATGTCCAGCGCCGCGAAGACCCCCACGCAGGCCGTGGTCATGAGAAGCAGGCAGACGTGAAATTCCTTGACCCTTTTCCCGATATAGGTCCAGGAACAGAGAACGCAGACCGGCAGGGTAAAGATCGAGAGCCAAATCATGAGGATGCTGATCCCGTCCACCCCCATGAGGTAAGTAAGCCCCCAGTCGGGCGCCCAGGCGCGCGATTCGACAAACTGAAAGCCGCTCGCGTTTTGGAAGGCCAAAAGCGGGTAAGCGAGCGCCACCTCAATTAAGGAGGCGACAAGGGTCCAGATCCGAACCTGATTCTCCTTGGGGAGAAAGGCCAGGATGAACGCCGCCGCGAGCGGCCAGAAAGTTAGGACCGTGAGCGCCGGGTATGGGCTTGATTCAGGCATTTTCGGTATTTCCAGAAGGTCTCGAGAGGGGTTTAGTGAAAAGAGCCGGAAGGGAGCGGCGGGGCCCTTAAAGGACCCCGTACCAGAAGAAGGCGAACAGGCCCAAAGCCAGAACGACCATCAGCCCCAAATAGTACTGGAGCTTGCCGTTCTGCAGGAGGGCCCCGATGACGCCGATCCCTTTGACCCCGCTGGCGGAGCCGTCGACCACGCCGTCGATGATTTTCTTGTCGAAAAAGACCGAAGACCTGGCCGAGCCCATAAGCCCCCGGAGGCCCACGACGTTCCAGACGTTCGTCCAGATATTGTCGATAAAGGCCGCGGGCCGGGAAATAAGCCAATAAAGCGCGCGCCCGATAAGGCGGTAGAACCAGTCGAAGTCCAGGTTCAGGGCCTTGTGCGGGGTTATGACTTTGCGCGTCAGGTAGAAGGCGAGACCCGCGAAGCCCAAAAGCGTGGAGGCCTGCAATACGTTCCAGGCCGTCCAGGGCTGGAACTCGCCGACGGCTTCCGGATAAGGCAGGTAGCGGTAGAGGATCTCGGGGCAAACGCCCTGGAGGACGCACATGAAGGCCAAGAGCCCCATCCCCAGGTACATGTTAAAGGGAATGGGCTTAAGTTCCCGCTTCCAATCCGTGGGCTTGCCGCCCCAGAAAGCGAAATAGGGAAGCTTTAAGCCCACCGAGACGAAGGTGCCCACCGCCGCGAGCTCGAGACCCAGGGCCACGAAGGTCCGGTGATCGGCGGCCGCCCCGTAGATGGTCATGGTTTTGGAGACGAATCCGTTGAAGATGGGCATCCCGGAAATGGAGAGGGCCGCCACCATGTAAAAGACCATGACCCAGGGGAGGCGGGCCGCCAGTCCCCCCAGCTCGTCGAGTTTCTGGGTTCCGGCGCTGTAGAGCACCGCCCCGGCCCCCATAAAAAGGAGGCCTTTATAGAGAATGTGGGCGTAGGCGTGCGCCGAGGCCCCGTTGAGGGTTATGGCCGTCCCTACCCCGATGCCCGCGACCATGTAGCCCACCTGGCTGACGATATGGTAGGAGAGGATGCGCCGGGCGTTGTTTTCCATCGAGGCGTAGAGGACGCCGAAGATGGCCATGACCGTTCCCGCGATGGCGAGGATTTCCCAGCCGGGGAAGGCCCGCGCCAGGACGTACACCGCCGTCTTGGTGGTGAAGGCGCACATAAAAACCGAGCCGGTGACCGTCCCCCGGGGATAGGCGTCCGGCAGCCAGGCGTGGAGCGGCACCACCGCGGCGTTCACGCAGAAGCCCGCGAGGATTAGAAAGTCGTAGGGCTGGGCCGAGGCCGCGAGGATTGGCCCGAAATCAAAGGAGCCCGTGGCCTTGTGGCGTAGGAGCACGCCGCCCAAGAGAAAGAGCCCACCCACCGTGTGGTAGATAAAGTAGCGGAAAGAGGCGAGCACCGATTCGCGGGTGCGGTTGAGCATCACCAGGAAAGTGGAGCCGACGCTCATCAGCTCCCAGAAGGCGAAAAGGGTCAGGTAATCGCCCGCGAAGACGCAGCCGAATCCGCCGGTCACGTAGAGAAGGGCCGCGACGTGTTGGCCCTTGTCGTCCACGTGCAGGGCGTAGAGGATTCCGGCCAGGCTCATGATGGCGAAAACCTGGGCGAAGATCGAGGAAAGCGCGTCCACGTGCCCGAACTTTAAAGTCTGCCCCAGCCACGTCATGGTCAGGTAGTCGCCCGGCTGGTTGGTGAAGGCCGCGTAGATGGCGGCCAGGGGCGGAATGAGGAGGAGCCATTTCCAGCGCCGGTTGCCGGGCAGAAAGGGGAGGACCACCGCCATCATCAGAAAGCCGATGGAGGGGTGGAAAAAATTAGAGGTCACCATAATGATCCTCCGACCGCTTAATGAGGGGCTGGACTATCTTTTTCACGAAGAGGACTAAAGCCACGCCCACGACCAGGCCAAAGGCCGCCCAGAAGGCGGGATACTTGTCGAGCCCGAAGTGGGGATGGTGGTTAGGGATGAGAAAAGCTAAGAGGACCGTCGCCAAAAGGGCGACAAAAAAGACGATCCGCCAGGTCCTGACGCGCTCTTTCGTGAGCTGGGCGTCCAGAAAAGTCCCCAAAAACCCGCTTTTTTTGCTCTCGTCCGGCATAAAAGGCTCCTCCCCTAGAAATTGCCAAATTTCACGATAAAGCCCTGGAAGAGCCAGGGGTAAAAGCCCAGGACCACCGAGACCACGCTCGTAAAGACCAACGGGACCACCATGGAGAGCGGGGCCTCGTGATATTGGGAGAGATCCGTCCCCTCCTCGGGCTGGAGGAAAAAGGCCCGGTAAAAGATCGGGACGAAATACCCAGCGTTTAAGGCCGTGGAGAGGAGAAGGGCGATCAATAAGACCAGCTGCCCCTGATCGATGGCCCCGTTCACGAGGTACCACTTGCTCACGAAGCCGCAGACGGGCGGCATCCCGATCATGGACAGCGAGGCCACCCCGAAGGCCCCGAAGGTCCAGGGCATCCTCCTTCCCAAGCCGTTCATCTTGGCGATGGACTTTAGATGGCTCGCCACGTAGATAGCCCCCGCCCCGAAAAAGAGCGTGATCTTGGAAAAGGCGTGGTGGCCGATGTGCATGAGCCCTCCCTGGATGGCCGCGGGGGCGACCAGGGCCACGCCGATGATGACGTAGGAGAGCTGGCTCACCGTGGAATAGGCGAGCCGCGCCTTAATGTCGTCTTTGGTGAGGGCGATGAAGGAGGCCATCACGATGGTGAAGGCCGCGAGGTAGGCGGTGGGGAGCGAGAGGCCCAAGTTCGCCATGGGCTCCTGGCCGAAGCCCGAAAGGATGATCCGGGAGACCGAGTAGACGCCCGCTTTGACCACGGCCACGGCGTGCAGGAGGGCGCTCACCGGGGTCGGCGCCACCATGGCCGAGGGGAGCCAGTTGTGGAAGGGCATCAGGGCCGCTTTGGCGAGACCCGCGATAAAAAGGACGTAGGTGAGGCGCACGAGGTTGGGGTGCGCCGCGATGGCTTCCGCCGGGAAAATCCCGTGCAGCGTGTCGCCCAAGGGGAACTCCAAGGTCCCGGCCAGCACGTAGGTGAGAACCATGGCGGGGAGCAGGAAGAGCTTGGAGGTGCCCATGAGGTAGACTAAGTACTTGCGCCCGCCGGTGTAGCCTTCCTCGTCCTGATGGTGGAAGACCAAAGGATAGGTGAAGACTGAGATAACCTCGTAGAAGAGGTACAGGGTAAAGACGTTGGCGGCCATGGCCACGCCCACGGCGCCGAAGATGGCGATGGCGAAACAGGCGTAGTACCGCGTCTGGGCGTGCTCCTTCAGGGAACGCATATAGCCTATGTTATAGGAGGTCGCGAAGATCCAGAGAAAGGGCGCCACGAAGGCGAAGATGAAACCCAGGCCGTCGAGGGCGAAACTCACCGTGACCCCGGGGAGGATATAGAAGAGCTCGTAATGGAGGATCTGCCCGGAAAGGACGGTGGGCGCGCAGCTGAGGACAATAAGGGCGGTTAAGGCCGCGGCGCCAAAGGAGACGCTTTCCCGCGCGTTCTGATTTTTCCCGAGGACGATAATCAGAAAGGGGGAAAGAAGGGTAATTAAGAGAGGATAGACCAGTTTGACGGACTCGATTACCATTGAACGGGCCCTCTATCTTAAAAGAGAAACGTCTTCGGAAAGGATCTTCCCAAAGCGGCGCTGGACGACGAGAATCATGGCCAAGACCAAGGTGGCCTCGGCCGCGGCGAGTCCCATGACGAACAGGGTGGCCAGCTCCCCCAAGGCGTCCGAGGCGGCGGTGGACTTCGCCGCCGCGACGATGGAAAGCCCCGCCCCGTTGAGCATGAGTTCCACGGAGATAAGCATGCCCACGAGGGTCCTTCTGGTAATCAGGCCCGCGAGCCCGATCGCCAAAAGGAGAAGCGCGGCGAGGAGGAAAAAGGTGAGGGTTGTCATTGGGATTGCCCCTTCTTTCGCGGGGCAAAGCCGCGGAAGCCCAGATAAACGGCCCCGGCCATGGCCACGAGGAGAATTATGGAAATCAGCTCAAAGGGTATGACGTAGGCGGAGAGAAGGCCCTGGCCCAAAACGCCCGTGTCGCTGGGGAGCGGGACGTGGACGTCGATTTGGCCGCTGTGGAGGGCGATGATGGGGCCGCAGACCAAAAGCGGCGCGATAAAGGCCAAAAGGCCGTAGCCGATGGCCGGAAGCGACGGAAAGCGCGCCTCTTCCCCTTCGGCCGTGTTGCGCGTGAGCATGATGGCGAAGAAGATGAGCACGCAAATCGCCCCCACGTAGATAAGGAGCTGCATAAAGGCCAGAAAGGGGCTGTTGAGCAAGAGGTACATGCCCGCGACCCCCAAGAAGGCGAGCACGAGCCCCAGCATGGCCCGCACGAGGTTGCGGGCCAAGATGGCCATGAAGCCGCCGCCCAAAATAATGAGGACGTAGAGGGCGAAGGCCAGGTAGGCCGCCCAGGTGGCCTCGGGCAGAATCGGCGATAGCCATTCTTGGAGGGAACGGATAAGGCCCGCGAGAGGCCCAAGGAGAGAGTCGATGATTTGGTTAATGGAGTCTCGCATAATTTCCTACCCCTGGGCCGCCTCCGCGCTCGCGCCCTCTTCCCCCGGAAGGACGGGCGTTTCCTCAACTCTGGCCTTGAGGTCGGCCAAGAGATCGAAAATCAGCTCCTCGCGGGTCCGGGCCACCAGGTAGATCCGGTGGGAAAAGGCGAGGGCGGAGGTGGGGCAGGTCTCGACGCAGGCCCCGCACAGGCAGCAGAGGGTAAAATCGTATTTCCACTCGATGGGGGCTTTGACGCTCTTTTCGGGATTCTTGACCACCGTGAGGCAATGTCCCGGGCAGGCCTTGACGCACATCTGGCAGGATATACAGCGCGTGACCGCCGGGTCCGTTTTGCCGCGCGTCAGTTCCAAGGGTCCCCGGTAAGTTATGAGGTTTTCCCTCTCCACGGTCTTCCTCGGGTAGTGGACGGTCTTTTGGGGACTGAAGAGAAAGATCAAGGTAATCTTCATGCCCACCAGGAGGCTGTAGAGGCCTTTAAGGTTATCCCAGATAGCGCGAATCATGGCTAACTCTTTTTGACAATCTCGGGTTTGGGCCCCAAAAGGCCTAGGGGAGAAGTTTAACGATAATGGCCGTGATCCAGAGGTTGATTAGGCCTAAGGGCAGGAGCCATTTCCAGTTGATATTGAGAAGCTGGTCAAAACGGACCCGGGGAAAGGTCCAGCGGATCCAGACGATGAAGAACATGATGAGATAGGCCTTAATAAAGGTCCACCAGATCCCGTCCAGGAAGGGCCCTTTGTAGCCGCCGAGGAAAAAGGTCGCGCAGACAAAGGAGACGAGGAGCATATTGGCGTATTCCGAAAGAAAGAAGAGGGCGAAGCCCATGCCGGAATATTCCGTGTGGAAGCCGGCCGTGAGTTCCGACTCGGCTTCCGGAAGGTCAAAGGGGGCGCGGTTGGTTTCCCCGACCAGGGAAACGAGATAGATAAAAAAGGCCAGGGGCTGGACGAGGATATTCCACTGCCAGGGGTAGCTTCCCTGCGCCTCGACGATCTCCGTAAGGCTTAGGGAACCCGTCTGAAAGATAATCGCGAGCAGCGCCAGGATGAGGGGAATCTCGTAGGCGACGGACTGGCTCACCGCCCGGGCGGCGCCCAAGAGCCCGTATTTGTTGTTGGAGGCCCAGCCCGCGAAGAGGTTGGACAAGACGCCGAAGCCGGCGAAGGCCAAAATGAGCACGATCCCGTCGGGGACCGCGAGCCCCGTGAGGTACGGGCCGAAGGGGATGGGCAGAAAAAGGAGGAGGACCGGGAAAAAGGCCAGGACGGGGGCCAAGAAAAAGAGAACCCAGTCCACGTTGGCCGGCACGAAAATCTGTTTGGCGAGGAGCTTCATGGAGTCGCAAATGGCCTGGATGGTTCCCCAGGGCCCCACCTCGTAGGGCCCGGGCCGACGCTGGATAAAGCCCGCCGCCTTTCTTTCCACGTAAACCATGACCACCGCGTTGGCGACCATCAGCCCGATGATGGCCAAAACGGCCACGAGAATCTGCGCGAAAGTTACTAAAGAGAGATCCATGGGATCCTCCCCTGTCAGAAATAAAGAGGGAGCCTAGCGGTCGACCTCGGGGATAACCAAGTCCAAACTGCCCAAAATGGCGATGGCGTCGGCCAGGATTGTCCCCTGGGCCGCCTCGGCGAAGAGCGAAAGGTTCGAGAACCCGGGCGCCCTCAGTTTCACGCGGTAAGGGGTTTTTCCCCCGTCGCTGACGATATGGCAGCCGACCTGGCCCCGCGCGCCCTCCACGGCGAAATAGACTTCCCCCGCGGGTAGTTTGTAGGTGGGCTTGGGAGCTTTCGCGACGAGGGTCGGCCCTTCCGGAATGGAGGCGAGCGCCCGCTCGAGGATGGTCAGGGAGGCCTCGATCTCCAAGAGCCTTATCATGTAGCGGCCGAAGCAGTCGTTGGGCTGTCCCGTGGGAACGGGGCATTCCAGGCGATCGTAGACGCCGTAGGGGATGGCCAGGCGGGTGTCGTAGTTGACCCCCGCGGCCCTTAAAATGGGCCCCGTGGCCCCATAACGTAAACAGAGGCTCTCGTCCATGGGCCCCACGCCCTCCAGGCGCCTCCGGAAGATGACGTTGTCCGTGACGAGGCCGGTGTACATCTTGAGCCGCTCCCGCATGTACGGGATGAATTCCTCGATGAGCTTAAAGAAGCGGGCGTCCCCGTCCTGGCCAACCCCGCCGAACCTAAAATAGTTGAGGGTAAGGCGGGAGCCCGTCACTATCTGCGTGATGTCGTTGAGCTTTTCCCTTTCCTCGAAGGCGTACAGAATGGGAGTCACGCCGCCGAGGTCCATGACGAAGGCCCCCCACCACAGGAGGTGGGAGGAGACGCGGTTCAGTTCCGCGGCAATGACCCGCAGGTACTCGGCCCTTTCCGGGACCTCAATACCCGCCAGGGTTTCCACCGCGCCCGCGAAGGCCCAGTTCCAGGCGATGGGATTGAGGTAGTCCACCCGGCCCATGTTGGGGAGATACTGGTACGGGGTCTTCACCTCCCCCATCTTCTCCTGCATGCGGTGGAGGTAACCCAAAACCGGCTCGGCCCGCAGGACGTACTCCCCGTAGAGTTCCACGAGCACCCTCAAAACGCCGTGGGTCGAGGGGTGCTGGGGCCCAAGGTTCAAAATGACGTTGCCGGCCGTCGCCTTCTTCTCGAAATTGTCCGTGTAGAAGTCGCCCAGATAGGTGCCGGGCTCGTCGCTGACGCCGAAGGGGTTGATAAAGTTGAAGCCTGTCATTGGGGAGCCCCCTCGCCGGCGTCAGGAGCGGCGGCCGCCGGAGCGTAGGGCCAACCGGGGCTAATCCATTCCGCCTCGCCGAAAAGGCCAAGGGCCGCGAAAGAGGCCAGAGCGTCGGGTTTTTTGCGCAAGGGCGGGGGCCCCGGAAGGTCGTGGGGCAAAAGGAGCGGGACCAGGTTAGGGTTGCCCTCAAAGATCACCCCAAAAAAATCGTAAGACTCCCGCTCGTGCCACTCGGCCCCCTGGAAGATCGGGTAAACGCTGGGAACGGTTGGCTTGGCCTTGTCCTCCAGAAGGACCCTTAAGGCGAGCCGACAGGGCTCGGCGAAGGAGTCAAAATGGTAGGTGACCAAGAAACCCTCCTGGAACTCCGCGGTGGAGACGTCCAAGAGGGTAAAGCCTTTCTCGCGGAGGAACTGGGCGGCGCGCGACAGCGCTTCCCCGGGGAGGAACGCGGAGAGGCGCAGCCCCTGTTTGCCGAAGTCGGGCCGGTAAACGGCCAGGGCCCCTAAGTCTTTGACGCCTTCGCTCAAGGCGCGGGTCGCGTCGCTCATGACTTAATCTCCTCCGCCCGGGGCCAGAAGCGAAATCCCGCGATAATTTCCTGGATCGCGAAAACCCCTTCCAGGATGGCCTCGGGCCTGGGGGGACACCCGGGGACGTACACGTCCACGGGCACGAGCTGGTCCACGCCCTCGACGATTCCGTACTGATCCTCGAACTTAAAGGGCCCCCCGGAAATGGCGCAGTTGCCCACGGCCATGACGTACTTGGGCGCCGGCATCTGCTCGTAGAGCCGCGTCACGCTGGGCCCCATCTTCTTGCTGACCGTTCCCGTCACCATCATGAGATCGGCCTGGCGCACCGAAGGGCGGAAGACCTCGGCCCCGAAACGGGCGATGTCGAAACGGGCCATGGAAACCGACATCATCTCAATGGCGCAGCAGGCGAGGCCGAAGGTCACGGGCCAGATGGACATGGCCCGGTTGACGTCAAAGAAGAAATTAACCGGCTTCAGGTTAATTAGGGGAGGCAGGACCTTGGACTGGCAAGGCTGGACCTCTCCGGGCTTAATTAGAGTTCTATCCGGCGCGGCCATGTAAAAACCCCTTTAGCAGCGAAATAGATGATGGCCAGGAGGACGAAAAAGAGGAAGTAGCTCAGCTCCACCAGGGGAAACCAGCCGTCCATGGCGCGGTAGGCCACCCCCACGGGAAAGAGGTAGAGGACATCCACGTCAAAGGCGATAAAGATGAGGGCGTAGATATGGTAATTGAAACCATAGTGATCCCAAGCCCTCCCTAAGGGGGGAACGCCGCATTCGTAGGGCATGCGGTAATCGCCGCCGCGGGTCCGGGGGGCGATGAGCGCCGCGATTACCAACGGGGAGGCCGCGAAGATGACCGCCGCCACCAAAAACACGATAATGGCCAGGTGCAGGGAGTCAAAGACCATGTAATCACCCTATTCGCTTATTATTTCTCAATAAGGCCCGCGCCCGCGCGAGTCCCGCGCCATGACGGAAGAGTCCTTACGACAAAGGCCGCCCCCGGGGCTTCCGCCGCCGGCGCCGGGGGGATAGTCCCCGGAGCGGTCCGCAAAGCCTTTTAAAAAGGGGTTTACCATATTATAAAAAAATAGCCAAGAAAGGCAAAATTAGCTAAAATCTAGGCTTAAACGCCCCAAATTCTTAAAGGAAAATTAAAAATTGGGGAGCGCGCGCCGCCACGGGCCCACGCGAGCCTTATAAAAAAGAAATAAAGCTTTTTCCCCCAAAAGAAGCGCGAACAAAAAAGCTTTATACGCTATTCTCTCGCTAAAGAGAAACGCCAAATCATGGCGCGATTTTTATAGTTAAAACCAAAACTCGCGGCGGGAGGGCAAAACGCGCTTTTTCCAGAAAAAAGCGTCGTGATTTTCCCCCAAGAAAAAACCGTGGGCTCTTGAAGGTTTTATATTGGAGACTTTGACTTTAAAACATAATTCCGTTTTCTGTCAAGCCTTTTTCCAGAGCGCCCCAACGCGCCGCTAACGGCTTAAACTCGGCGCTTCCCCAAAGCTTCCCGGGACGCGAAAGTAAAGGTTATTTGCCGCCAGCGGCCACTCCGCCGCCCAGAAAACGGCTCCCCCCTCCCCCCTGGCGGGCGCGACTCCCAGCGCTCCATTCCAGAGTCCCCGGGGCCACGCGCCGGCGACTCGGAAATATTGACGCGCGACTCGGGGCGAGTCGCGAAACAAGTCACTAGCGATAATTATTTTCAAATAGCCCAATTTTGATGGGAGCGCAAAAAGTCCCGGAACTGGCAATCGGGCATCTCTTAATGCCAAATAAAGACTGCAAATTAAGCAAATATGCCATATAAGGTATCGTTGTCAATATGGCTTCTTCGGTGAAAGGTTTTTGCGCTTTCATCAATTTTAGCGTTTTTTCTATGTTGTGATGAAAACGCCAAAGCGCGCTACAAACTTCTCAATAATGTTTGGCCAAGTGATTTAATGATTGTTCGGAGAAAAAATTCGCTAATTTTTTAAAAATTACATCATCCTTTCCCTTAACAGACACCGTTTCTTGATTCAAATCCTGAACAAATAAGCCTCTTCCGGCTGGAATGGCCGCCTGGGCGGCGGCGTGGCCGACAAAGTGGTCAATTCTCGCGCGGCCCGCGCAAGAATTTCCAGAACAAAGTTTCAGGCCAGGAAAAGCCGCTTTGTCGCTGAAATGACCGGCTATCACTGTTACTGTTTGCCAATTAATATAAATAATAATAAAATTTTAATCAGCATTTTTTAAAATCAATAATATTATTATATATTTTTTATAATTTTATATAATAAATTATATTATTTACTCAACTCTGAAGAAACCACCCCCTTCCGACGGCAATGACGGCTTGAGCGGCGGCAAGCCCGGCAAACCGCCAATTCTCGCGCAGCGGCGCGAGAATTTAAGACTCAGGTTTCAGGCTAACTTAAAGCCTCTTCGCCACCGAAATCGCGGGTCTTTACCGCTATTACTTGATAGATTCATGTGAACTACCCCACGGCGAGCCCGCGGGGGCTTCCGTGGAGTTTCCATCGGAGCTGTACTCCGACGTACTTGTCAGACCCGTTGCCGGGTCCTGATTTCTCAGCGTCCTCTCGGACCCTGAAGGCGGGTTCCTCCGTCCTTCAGACATTAATCCCAGGGCGGTCAGCGCCCTATTTATGAATTTCAGTCGCGTGGGCGACATTCCATTTCAGGCGATTCCATGCCATCAATCGAGGCCAGTTTGGCTTCAATTTCCTCAATGGTGGGTAAAACGCCTTGTAGTTCCTGTGGTATGGCTTTGGTCAGAAAGAAATCGGCAACGGCCAAAGGCTGGGTCAAGCCACACAGGGCGTATTCGGCGGCCAGCTTGTCCTTGCTCTTACACATAATCAAGCCGATGGTAGGGTTGTCGCCCTCTCGGCGCAGGGTGTCGTCAATGGCCGATAGGTAAAAGTTGAGCTGGCCGACGAAATTCGGTTTGAACTTGGTGGCCTTCCGTTCCACCACCACGTAACAGCGCGGATGAATGTGGTAGAAAAGAAGATCGATATAATAATCCTCATCCCCAACAGTGATCCGGCGTTGCTGGCTCACCAAGGCGAAGCCTTCGCCCATTTCCAGAAGGAAACGCCGCGCGTGGGCCAGAAGCGCCCGCTCCGCTTCACGTTCCTGAGCCTCGTCTCCCAGGCCAAAAAAGTCGAAATTGTAGAGGTCTTTAAGTATCTGACCGGCCAGGCCGGACTCCGGCGGTGGCAATGTTGCCGAAAAGTTGTGGAGCGCCTTTTCCTGACGCTGATGGAGGCTCGTTTCGATCCGCGTTTCCAGTGTACCGCGGGACCAGCCGCGCGATATTGCCATTTGGGCGGACCAGACTCGTAAAGCCGGGTCTTTGATCCGCCGCGCCAGCGCCAGATTACGCCCCCAGGGCAATTTTCGCGCAAGCCGCGCGATAAAATCCTGGCGGGTGGGGACTTTTAACAAATCTGCCACTTCCGTCGTCAACGACGACGTGGGCGGCGGCAAGGCCGGCAAACAGGCCAATTCTCGCCCGGCCCGCGCGAGAATTTCCGGCTCAAGGTTCCAGGCCAGGTAAAACCCGCGCGTCCGCCAAATATTGTTTGGCGAAAAGCCCTTCATTTCTGGAAACGAGTTCTGGAGGTCGGCGGCCAGGCGTTCCACCGTGGATTTTCCCAAGCCGTCCGCCCGTTGGCGCTCCACGATAGCGTGACCGACGCGCCAATAAAGACCGAACAACTCCTGGTTGACGGCCAGTCTGGCGCGGGCGCGGGAAGCCTGAACGGCATCCTTCAGATGGCGCGAAGCGTCCTGGTAACAACCGGAAAGGTGGCTTGGCGACTCTCAGTCATAATATCCCCCGCTTCACGCAATGAGCTGGAACGGCGTCTCAAGATTCCGCTAGAGCTGTTTGGCGTTGAATTGGGCGACATATCGGCGAAGCGCTCCTGGCCGAAGGCGATCTGGGCCTGAGCCATAGCGGGCGTCCGTTTCACTGACTCCAAGGCGATATCTTCGCTCAGGCGGACGATCGGAAGGTTGTTCTCGCGGATATAGTTAGCCTTTTAGCCGTCGAACTCGCGGAGCGCCGCCGTTTCGGCGAGGGGGCGGCCCATTTTTATCGTAACCTCGAAGATCGTGTCCAGTTCGGCGCGGTCTGGGTTGACGCTGTCCACCGTTATGAAGAGAGCAAAAAGGCCATGGCCTCGTCGCGGGTCGCGAAAACTTGCATGATCTCCATGAACCCGGCGATCTTAAAAACGTCGTTCACCACGGGCGGAAGAGAACAAAAGGCCAATTTTTGTCCATTTTTCCGCACGCCTTTGGCTAAAGTTAGGACGCTCCGCAGCCCAGCGGAACTGATAAAGTCCAGCCCATCGAGGTCCAGAAGCACGTTTTTGGGTTCGGCCGCCAAGATCTCTTTGGCGCCGTCGTCAAAAACGGCCGCGTTCGCCGCGTCCAAACGCCCGCGCGCGTTCATGACGAGCACGCCGCCATCTTCCGTGATATCCGCGTTCATCTTTGCAACCCCTTCCGCCCCCTTACGATCGATTCGCCAAAACGGGCTACGCGCGAATGTCATAAAGGAAAAACGAGTTTATCATAAAATAAACCCGCGAGAAAAGCCAGGCGGAGGGCGCGGGCGGCGGAGGCTTGGAGGCTTCGAGGCGGCTTCGAGACTTCGCGTCTTTGCCACATTGCGCCAGCGCGCGGCGCGGCGCCTGGGGCTGAAGCGAGTTCGGGTTCTAATGGCGCCGCCGCCACGTTTTAAGCGGATATATGGCGAGCGTAAAGGTACGCGCGGGGGTTCGAGCCCCATTATCGCCTCTCCGGCGGGTATCCCCACGCCGGTCGCGCTCCCTTCTAAAATGAGCGGCGGAACGTCGCCGCCGGAGAGCCTGAACAGCGGGCTACAAGGAGAGGACGGGAGCGGGAAAGCTTCCCAAGGCTCCATAATTCGCGGTCGCCTATCCCAAACGCCGACGGGGAGTAAAGCGCGCGCTTACGCCCCCGCCCGCGCGGGCGTAAAGCCCGCCTCAAGGGGAAAAGCGGCGAAGGCGCGACTGAGATCTCCAAGCGTCATTAAAGAGGCCAAATTACGCCCCCCACTTACGCCCTTAACTACGCCTTTGAGGGGTCAAAGCGCCCCGCGCCATTCACCTTCCTCCGTCACCGCCGTGAGCGCCGTCGCCCGCGCTCCCCTCGCTCGGGGAGGGCGCGACCCAGGCCACAAGTTCTCGCCAGATAGAGAGAGCGCTCTCGCTCCAAGGCGAGGGCGGCGCGCGCCGCCCCGCCTGGGAACTCCCAAGCGGCTCTTTCCAGGGCGGCCCCAGGTTTTTTTTTCTTTGCGTTTCGCGGCCTCTTGCTCTAAAGTAAAAAAACAGAATCTTTTCGGCTAAAGCCAGGAACGCCGGATCTCCCATGGGATTATTCCCAGAGAACGCGCGCTAGTTCCGCCGCGAGGCCGCGGATTCTTCCCTTAAAGTCCGTTGCCCCAAATTTCCTGACCCCTAAAGTCACTTTCAGTTAACGTAGGCGACAGATGTTCTCTCACTCCCACCCGCGACGCCTTTTATATTTACGCCGCCAGCCGCTTCCTCGCCCTCGCCGCGCCACGGCGTTTTTCTGGGCGCTCGCCTTCGGCTTTTTGGCCCTCGGCGCGGAGGCCGCGGCCCAGTCGCTCCCCGCCGCCGACCCGGACTCTCCCCTTAGCTCCATCGTGATTTCGGCCAGGGGCTACCCAACCCCTTTGGGGGACATTCCCGGGGGAATATTTATCGCCGACGAGACGGAAATCCTCCGTTCCCCGCGAAAAGGAAGCGTGGTGGACGCCTTGGACGGCTATCCCGGGATTACCCGAACGGGCGATTCCCCCTACGGCCAGGATATCTCGATCCGGGGGCTTTCCGGGCCCTCCGTCGTGATCCTCATTAACGGCAAGAGGATCAACACCGCGACGGACATGAACGCCCGCCTCGGGTACCTTAACCCCGCGGACATTTCCCGCGTCGAAGTCCTCAAAGGCCCCCTCTCCGCTCTCTACGGCTCGGGCTCCACGGGCGGCGTGGTCAATATCATCACCCGCAAGCCCACGGATTTCGCCTCGGATCCCCAGGTCCACGGGCGCTTTTCCCTCAGCGCCTCCTCCAACCCCCTAGGCGGGCTCGCCTACTCTTACCTGGAATTCGCGTCCCCGCGCTTTTTGGCCTCCGTCGCCGCCGGAGGCCGCCGTTACGGCTCGACCTACGGCTACAGCCGCTCCAAAGTTCCCAACAGCCAATTCCGGGACGTCTACGGTCGGGCCTCCTTCTCCATCAAGGCCAGCGACCGTCTCGTCCTGACCACGGAGGCCATCCGCGCCATCGCCCATGACGTGGGAATCCCCGGCGGCAACTCGGCCATGCCCAGCGTCGCCGACGTCACCTACCCCCGGGGCGAGTTCACCCTTATCAGCCAGGACCTCTCGTGGGACGTTTCCGGCGCTTACCTCCAAAAGATCGAGGCCTCCGTCTATTATTCGGCCAACCGCCGCCGGGCGCTCGTGGACAAGGTGGGGCCCACGTCTCCAGTCCAACCCATTGACCTGTGGCCCAAGGCGGATCACGACACCTACGGCGGCAACCTCACCTCCACCTGGAACTTTGGCGACCATACCCTGCTCGCGGGCGCCGATTTTTGGACCTGGGACATGGAATCCTCCCGCCGCCGCACGGTCCGCGCCCCCACCAACCAGCTTATAACCTCCGAGGATAAGCCTTCCCCCAAATCCAGGCAGGTCTCTATAGGCTTCTTCGCGTCCGACTCCTACGCCCCGAGCCCGAAATGGCGGTTTTACTTCGGAGGCCGGATCGACCGCCTCCGCACCCACAATGACGACCTGTTCTCCAAAAATCCCGTAAATTTAAGCGAAACCCTCGTCCTACGGGCGGGAACCGCCCGCGATTGGGGCTGGCAAGCCCATTTGGGCGCCACCTACGCCATGACGGAAAACTGGTCCTCCCGTCTCCTCCTGTCTTCGGCTTACCGGGCCGCTGACATCATGGAACGCTTTAAGTACCTCGCCTTGGCGGGCAACCTCACCATCTACGGCAACCCTAATCTCAAGCCGGAACGGGGAATCTTCGCGGAATACGAGCTGGAATACTCTGGAGAGAGACTCAGTTCCACCATATCGCTGTTCGCGAACTTTATCCGCGACTATATCGCGGAACAGCCGGAGTCCCCCACCGTCCGACGGACGCGCAACATCGCCACCGCGCGAATTTTGGGGGCCGAGTTGGAGGCCAGCTTCGCGCTGCCCCGCGACTTGAGCCTGGAAGGCTCGCTTTCTTATCTCTACGGGAAAGACCGGGAAAACGACGCCCCCCTGCCGGGCATAGCCCCCTTCAAGAGCCGTTTGGCCTTGGAGTACCGCCCCGCCAACGACTCCTTCTGGGCGCGGGTGGAGGAAAAATACGTCGCCGCCCAAAGGCGGGTTCCCCCGGGAGGCGAGCCCTCGAGCCACGCCTTCCTCACGGGCCTCTCCGTGGGCTACGCCTTCCGGGGGAGGGTCAACCACGAGTTATCCCTGACCCTGGACAATATCTTTGACCGCGAGAGCCACAATTACCTGGCGCGAGAGAGGGGATATACCATCTGGGAGCCGGGCTTTAACGCGTCCATTAATTACGCGCTTAGTTTTTAGCGCGCCCCGCGCTGGGCCGCGCCTCCGTCTTCCCCTTTCTCGTCGAGGGCGCTAGAGCTTCCGGGCAAGCCTCAAATTTCCCGCCAACCCGCTCTTGAGCGAACGCCAAGGGGAATTCTTCTTCCGAGCCCAGAACGGAAGAATCTTTCCGCGCGAGCGGAAGAGGTCTCGCGCGAGTGGATGGGCCGGCTTTTTGGGGAAGAAGACGGAGAAGCGCGAAGTGACATACCCTGGGCTTTAGCCCGGGGTATATCACAACGCTTGCGAAAGAGCGCTCTGAGTTCTATACTATATTTTAGGTTAATTGGCGATAATTGGCGACAGATGGCGCGAACCTTTAACGCGAGTCTTCGCCCCGCTTAAGAGTCGCCTACGATAAAGCGCGCCAAGACGTTCCGAGAATTCTTTTTTAGATTGCGCCACTTTTTTCTATTTTAATAATAGTCAGTCGCGAGAGGCGAAAATGAAGGATATTGACGCGAGCAATCAAAATTTTTCAAGAGCTATTAATAATAACCTTATATACGCCGATAAAACAAAACACGTTTGGGAACTGGCGAAAACGGAAGGCGCGTATTTTTTGTCCAGGCCCAGAAGGTTTGGCAAATCTCTCCTCTTAAGCACCTTTGACGAACTTTTTAAAGGGTCTCCGGATCCACGGCAAGATCCCCAAGGATTATTCAAAAACTTATGGATTAGCGGTAAAGAAGCGAATTACGACTTTAATGATATCTACCCTGTCGTCAATTTATCGATGTCTTTGTCAAATTTTTCTCCAGAGATCCTTTTGCGAAGCGTCCAAGGTTCGCTTCGAACGGTGGCCGGCTCTTACGGCCTATCGCTTAATAACGATACTCCTGAAATAATGTTTAGCGCCCTTATTTTAAGCCTTAAGGAGAAATTTAATAAAAACGTCGTCTTGCTTGTTGACGAATATGACGATCCCATTAGCTCCGTTATTGACAATCCTGATTTAGCGAAGGGAAATATGATGGTTTTACGGGGTCTGTATTCCACGCTGAAACTTCGCCAAAAAGATCTGCGTTTTGTGATGCTCACTGGCGTAACGCGTTACTCATTATTATGGCAGTCTGGAGTTCTAAACCACCTTGATGACTTGACCATGCTGGAAGAGCGCGCGGACATCTGTGGTTTTACTTACGAGGAATTTGATAATTGTTTCGCGGATCGTATTCAAGTGACTTTAGAAAAATTTAAGAAAAAAAGGTTGTTAGACGAAAATTGTGGCGTCTCCGAGTTTCGCGAGGCGATATTTAATAAATACGACGGTTATAGCTGGGACGGGGCAACCAGAGTGCTTAACCCTTTTTCGCTTCTTAAAGCGTTTAAGAATACGGATTTTAACAGTTATTGGTACTCCCTTGAGCCATCGAAACAATTTTTGAACGCTATTATGTCCAAAAATCCTTTGAGCGTTACCGCCGATAAACTTCAGAATTTATCTCGAGAATCATTCGATTTAACCACTATAATTGGTTCGCTGACGCCTGTTCCAGCCTTATTTCAGACAGGATATCTCACAATAGATAAAATTTCTCCTTCCGGTAATAGCTTTAATTATACCTTTAAAACCCCAAATGAAGAGATAAAACCCGCTTTTTTGAAAGAATTTTCCGACTGCCTGTATAATTTCTTAGATATTGATAGAAACAAACAAATAAATGATTTCATAAACGCTATTATTACTGAAGACTCCAATAGTCTGTCAATATTAATAGATTCTTTTTTTGGCGCGATTCCCGCCGCGCTTCATATCCATAAAGAATCCTATTATCATAGCGTGCTTTATGGTTATTTAAAAGGACTCACGGATTTATTAACGTTACCAGAAATACCTGGCGCCGATGGGACCCCAGACATTGTTTGCGTCATTGATGACGAACTGTATGTTATTGTCGAGCTAAAATATAGAAAATCTCTAACGCGACCAGCTACAATTGACCAAAAAATTAAAAACGTCATGAGAGGGCTCGCCATTTCCGCCCTTGAAACCATCGACGAGAAGAAATATATGAGGCCTTATTTAGCCAAAGCTAAAAAAATATTAAGACTAGGTTTGGGTATTTACGGGAGGGGTCACGCCATGGCCATCTTGGAAAATGAAGAAGCCGCCAAGGCCCGCGCTAAGGCGGAATAGCTAAAGCGATTGTGACGCTCCCGTTTATATAAAACCCCTCCGCGTATTTCTTCCAAAAAAATTGTTTTTAATAACGCTATGAAACGATTTTGAATAAAGATATCTTTTTGAGATAAAATCTCGCGCGTCCGCAAGCGCGATCATCAAGCGAATTATGACGCTGAAAAGGATACGCCAAAAAATTGCTTTCTTGATAACTCTTAGGCGATCGTCTCCGCCAGCCGTGGCGCCGCGATAAGATATGACGCGGCCCCCCAGGCGGAGTTCTCCCGTTCGCGCGTTCGGATAGTTTTCCGCCGCTTTCCGGGCGCGGCCAGTTTCCCCGCTCGCCGCTGGCGCTCTTAGCTTAGCGATGGATTCCGGATTAAATCGGCGCTCTCCGCGCGAACCTCAAGATACCCTCAAAACGGAACCCACGGGTCGGCTTGGAGCCGCTCCCGCGGGGGGAACGCGACTGGGAGCGGCGCGCCTCGCGGCCACGCTTTACCCTATCGCCCGTTATCCTCAAGGCCTCCAAACGAAGGAACCTCGCGGCGTTGTCTTCCGCGGGCGAGAGGCGCCCATTCCGTCCGTCGTCACGAGGGGGTTGGCTGGGTCCGGATCGTCTCCTCCATCGCTCGCTCCGTGGACGGAACCGCGGCTAATCGCCGCGTTTCAAGCGCCTATAAGAGAAAGCTCCTCAAGTTCGCGGATAATCCCCGCGCGGACGCTTCCTTTCGTTTCGCCATATATGACGAAGCCGCAATAAGTCGGCGCGCCTGCCCCGAGTTGTTTACGTCTTTCGGTTGTTAGCCTTAAGTAGGCTGGGAGGGAGATATGATATGCTATATATTGTGTTATGACTGTTCAGCAAGCCCGTTTCTTTAGGCAATGCCCTACCCAGATCTTCACCGCGAACCACCTC
>JAISCZ010000179.1 GCA_031265205.1 Deltaproteobacteria bacterium | reverse complement strand
TGGTTCGTTCTTCGTCAGTCAGAAAAATCTTGTGCCTATTGGCCATGGCAACCTCCTCATGTGGTTACCATGATCCTACCTCCATAACCGAAAAAAATCAAGATACAAAGTACTAGGGCCTTGGCCAGGCCGAGGCCTGAATCCTTGGCCTCGGCGAGACGGGCGTCTCGCGTCACGCTCTCGGCGTCTCGCGTCGCGCTTTAGGCCTCGCGCGCGAGGCCGAAAGCGGCGTTCCCCTCGGCCAGCGCTTCGCGGTTTTCGCGCCAGCGCGACTGAAAGGCCCGGATAAGCCCGCCCATGCCAAGGCTCGTCCCGTCCATCCCTTCGCCGCCGACGCCGTCGGGCGGGTCGGTCGCCAGCCCAGCCTGAAGCCTTGACGCCAACGTCAGCGGAATTCGCTCCCGGTGGAAGGGATTGGCCGACGGGAAGCCGCTTGTGGGGTCTTTCCCCGGAAGTCCCCAGACGACGGAGTATCGGCGCTCCTCTTCGGAAATCCCGCTGGGAAAGCTTTCGCCGCCGAAATTTTAAGCCTTCGCCTTAATATTAAAATCGCCCGCCCGACGGGGGCTCCCGAGCCCTCGGGCCCCGTCAAATCCTCTCGCCGAAACCGCCCGCGAAAGCTCGCCCCCGCTGGCGCGGGCGCGCCCGCGCCAAACGCGCCAAAAGGGAGCGGGCGCTTTTCCGGGGCCTCTTTTCCCGTCTCCCCCATAAACATACCCACGCCGCGCCTTTTTACGCTAAAATTTCCCTAAGATTAAGGAGGACGCCATCATGAGTCCGCGCCAAACGCGTCTATGTCAGCTTTCCGGGTCCTGGTACCCAACGGCGGCGAGCGCCGTCCGCCGCGAGCTTCAAGGCTGGGAGCCCTATCTCGCCGAAGGGGAGAGCCCGCCCCCTCCCCCGCTTCCGCCGCGGATCGCCTGCGCCGTGGTCCCCCACGCCGGCTGGCTTTTTTCGGGGAAACTGGCCGCCCGAACCCTCCGGCGGGCCCAAAGCCTCTTCGGCGGCCAGCCGCCCCAAACCGTGGCCGTCCTGGGGGGCCATCTTCCCCCCGGCGCTCCCCTGTACTTCTACGCCGAGGAGGAATGGGAGACCCCCTTGGGCCCCCTGCCCTTGCGCCAGGACTATCTCGAGAGCTTCCGGAGTCTCGCGGGGCCCCAGCTCCCCTTCAGCCCCTGGGAGGGCCCCACCAACGACAACACCGTGGAAGTGGAACTCCCCTTGGTCAAGCATTATTTCCCGGATTCCTCCCTGGTGGCTCTCCGGGTGCCCCCGGACGAGAGCGCCTCCTTTCTGGGGGAGTCCCTCTCGCGGCTCGGCGCGGAGGGCGGGCTCCTGGTCGTCGCCTCCACGGATCTCACCCATTACGGCCCCGCCTACGCTTTCGCCCCGGCTGGCCTGGGGCCCGCCGGGGAAAAATTCAGGCGCCAAAACGACGAAAAATTTATCCAAGCGGCCCTGAGCCTCGATCTTCCGGAAATCCTGCGGCTCGGCAACCACCAGCGCGCCGCCTGCTCCGCGGGGGCCGCGGCGACCGCCGCCTTTATCGCCCGCTCCCTGGGCCTCGCGGGGTCTTTGGTGGACCACTACGCGAGCGCGGACATCCTTCCCGGGGACCAGTCCGTGGGCTACGCCGGAATCGTCTACGGCGGCGCGGCGGCCTAAAACGCCGGGGGACCCTTTCGCCCCGCGCGTTCGGGGCGCGCTTAATGTTTTCCTCCACGCGCGCGATATATAATTTAGAGCGCCTAAAATCGCGTCCGGGGCGCTTTTTGCCGAAGCCGCCCTTTCCGTTATATAATATTGGCGCCGGGAGCGCCGCTCCCAAGCGACGCGCGCGCGCCCCCAAGCTCGCGGCCATCCCCCCCCTTACTTAAAAGAGACTTTCCCCTTTATGCAGCCTAGGGACCCCGCTAACCCCACGCCTCCCCCCACCGCGCGCGAGGCGGCCATCGGCCTGGGCGCCAACCTCGGCGATCCCCCCAAAGCCATCCAAGAAGCCCTAGAGCGCCTCAAGGCGCTCAAATCGTGGCGCTTTCTCGCCCAATCCTCCGTCTATCTGACCGAACCCGTGGGGGGCCCCCCGGGACAGCCCTGGTACCACAACGCCGTGGCCCTTTTCGCGACCGACCTGAACCCGTCTAGCGTCGTGAGCCTTCTTCTGGAAATTGAGCGGCGAATGGGCCGCCAGCGGTTGGAGCGCTGGGGCCCGCGAGTCATTGATTTGGATCTCCTCTATCTGGGGGACGTCAAGAGCGATCTCCAGGAGGCCTTAACGCCCCATCCCCGCATGCATACGCGGGAATTCGTCTTAAGGCCCCTCCATGAGCTAAGGCCCCAGTGGATCCATCCCCTCCTCCGGCGCTCCGCCCAAGAGCTTCTGAACTCCCTCCCCGCCTCCAGGCCTCAGGTCCGAAAACTCGCCCCGCGCGCGGCCTCGAAAAAAGCCCCGCCCCTTAAGGCGAGAAAGGGAAGGCCGCCCCGGACCGAGCCCTAGCTTCCCGCCGGCGCGCTTTTTTCCCGCCTTTTCCCCTCCCCTTTTTCCATGGCTCCCCCGCGCCCAGAGGGGCCATGGCGCGGTTTTGAGGCTCGCGCGACATGTTTGTTATCCTCAGAATTATCCTCATCGCCGCTCTCTTTTACCTCATCTTTTGGGTAATCCGGGGGCTCTTAAAACCCAAGCCCGCCCCCGGCCAGCTCCAAGGCGACGAGCGCGAGCTGGTCCGCGACGCCCTGACGGGGGTCTATTTCAACAAAAACAAGGCCGTGACCATCACCACCCAGGGCCAGACCCTCTATTTCCTGAGCGCGGACAACCGGGACGCCTGGCTCAGGCGCGACGCCAACTCAAGATCATGATCCGCCCCTTAGCGCATACCCTCGTCGCCTTAGCGCTCCTCGGCGCCCTCGCCTGGGCGCCGCGCGGCGACGCGCCCTGGACCGCGCGCGCGCTTTGGGCCGAAGGCTTCGCCCCGGAAGAGCAGGTCCCGGAAAAAGGCGCGGCCCCTCTCCCCGCGGCGGCGGATCCCGCCGCGGCCAGTCCCGGGCCCCTCGCCGAGCCGCCCCGGCGCGACGGCGAAATCGTCCCCCCCGGCCCCGGGGAGCCCGTTATCCAGGATTTGAGCCACCTCTACCGCCCCCCAAGCGCTCCGGGCCCTGGCGCGCCAATGGCGCCGCCCTCGCCCCTCCCGGAGGCGTCCCCGGGCCCGGCTCCGAGCGCCCCTCCGCCCGAGCCCGCCGCGCCCACGCTGGCCCTCTTCGCCCCGCCGCCTCCGCCACCCCCGCCGCCGCCGCCCACGCCGCGCGCTCAACCCGCCCCCAAGAAAGCCGGCTCGAGCGATCTCGTGGTGGAGGAACTCAGTTACTTTATGTTCAAAGACGAGGCGGGCGTCATTCACATGACGGACGCGCCGGTGGACCCGCGCTTCCGGGAAGTGAAGGTGCAGATTACCATTTCCCGGGGCCTCGCCCCCTTCCGGAGGCTGAGCCTGGAAAAAATCCGGCCCTTCATCCTCCAGGCGGCCGCCCGCTACAAGCTGGATCCGGGCCTCATCGCCGCCATCGTCAAAGCGGAATCCGCCTTTGACCCCCGAGCCGTCTCCTGGGCCGGGGCGCGCGGCCTCATGCAGCTGATGCCCAGCACCGCGCGGCTCATGGGCGTCGAGGACAGTTTCGATCCCGAGTCCAATATTATGGGCGGATCCAAATACCTCCGCGCGATGCTGGATCGCTTCGACGAAAACATTTCCCTCGCCGTGGCCGCCTACAACTGCGGGCCCGAGCGGGTCGCGCGCCAAATGCGGATTCCGGATATCCCGGAAACGCGCGCCTACGTCAAAACCGTCCTCGCCAACCTCGAAATCCTAGGTCCCCTCTTCTCCGTGGACGAGCTCCCCGCCCGCCCCGAAAATCTGGGCCCCACCATCGTGGCGAGCTCGCCCTTGGACGTTCCCTTTAACGACGCCATGCTGGCGAGGCCTCCAGGATCCTATTAATTTCTTGGCAAAAAGCGGAAGCGGGGATATAATAATATCCATCGCCCTTTCACTTCTTTCCCCAGGAGACCTCCGGCAAAAATGAGTTCTTCCCCTCGCGCTTTTTTGGCCCTGCCCTACCTCCCCAACTGTCTTACTTTGGGGCGGGTGTCCGCGGTGGCGGTCGTGCTCCTGGGCCTCCTCTTTTGGGGGGCGAACCCTACCGCGCAAAAAATCGTGGCTATCGTTTACCTCGTCGCGGCCCTTTCCGATCTCCTGGACGGCTATCTCGCCCGCAAGTACCACAACGAAAGCAATCTTGGGCGTTTTTTGGACCCCATGGCCGATAAGCTCCTGGTCATCTCGGCCCTCCTGATGCTGATCCCCGCCGGGAGGGTGCCGGCCTGGGTGGCCTTTCTCATCATCGCGCGGGAACTGGCCGTCACCAGCCTCCGGGCCATCGCCGTGGAAAAGGGCCTCGTCATCGCCGCCTCGGCCCAGGGCAAACAGAAGACCCTGGCCCAAAACATCGCCCTCTTTTGCCTCCTCTGGAATTCTTCCATGCTGTGGGCGAACACCGTCCACGTCGGCGCCGTCATTTTATACGTCGCCCTTTTCGCGACCTACTGGTCCGGCGCGTGGTATTTCGTCCATTTCTTCCGGGCCGCCAAATTGGCTTCCGGCGGCGGCGGCCTCACCGTCATGAACGCCACGCCGCCGCGCGCCGCGAGCCCCGGGGCGGCGCCGGAAAAGGCCCCGCCCGCCCCGACGGACGGCGCGGAAGGCGCCCCCGCCCCGGACGGGTCCCTCGCCGCCGCCCTCGAAGAGGAAAGGGAAACCCCTTAAAGCGGCCTTTAAGCCCTCCCTTATCCAAAAAAACAATGAAAATCCCCTGTCCCCACTGCGGCTCCACGAACGTGACGGTCTTGAGCCATCCGCCCACGAACTCCAAATTCCTCAATTTCGCCCTGGGCCTCCTCGTCCTTCTGAAATCCCGGGGCCTCCCCAGGGGCAAACGCTACGTGATTTGCCGCGATTGCGGCCACCGAACCACCGCGCGCCTCAACTAAAACGGCCCCAGACGACCGCTCGCCGCTTAGGGCTTGGATCCCGCGCCCCATCGAAAACGCCTTTTAAAATAGCGACTCCGGCCCGTGACCTGAGGGCCCCGGGTGGACCTTAAAGGGGCCCTAAGGTAGGGGCGCCTTAAGAGCCTCGCGGGCGCGCCTCCCGCCCTCGCCCCCGTTTGGCTTTTTTTGTCCGCGCGCGTTGCCAAAAGCTCCCTGGGCCTATAAAATTGGCTTGTGGGCCAAATTTTCCCCAAAATTCGGCCCCGAGACGTAAACCTTGTTTTTCCTTGGACGCTTTTTCCCCAAAGGCGGAGGCGCCGGAGGGATGGCGCGGCCAACCGCGCCGAAAGGGCCAAAGGACGCTATGCCGCCAATTCCTTTACCCGCGCGCGCGCTCCCGCGAGCGGCGCTCGTCGCCCTCGCGTTCTGGGCCCTTGGCGCGAGCCCCCTCGCGGCCGACGGCCCCCAAATTATCCGCGCCTCCCAAATCTTTGAGAGCGGCCACCCCATCTCCCTGGGGCTCGAGCGCTACGGGGAACTCGCGCGCGAAAAAACGGAGGGGCGCGTGCGTTTCAAGATCGTCGACGCCACGCGCTTCGGCGGCGAAAGGGATCTCGTCGAGGCGTTACAAATGGGGGAACTGGATTTGATCGCCATTACCAGCTCCGTTATGGACATCGTCATCTCGGATTTCCTGGCGCTCGATCTGCCCTATCTCTTTCCCAACCTCGCGACCGCCCGCGCCTTTTTGGACGGTCCCCTGGGACTGTCCTACCTGCGCCGGCCCGAAGGCCAGGGCCTCATTGGTCTCACTTATTTCGACAACGGCTTCCGCAATATCTCCAGCGCCTCCAAACCCATCCTCCTGCCTAGGGACCTCAGGGGCCTGCGCGTGCGGACTATCGAGTCCCGGGTCCACGTGGCCGCTTTCCGGGAAATCGGGGCTATTCCCGTGCCCACCCCCTACCGCGATATGTATCAAGAGCTTTTGGAAGGCGACATCGACGCCTCCGAAAACTCCATTCCCAGCGTCATCGCCAACAGACTCTACGAGGTCCAAAACTACTATTCCCTCACCGAGCATTTTTATCTGGCCTCCCCGCTTTTCATGAGCGGCGCGGCCTGGTCCAAACTCGCTCCAGCGGAGCGCGCGGTCATGCGGTCCGCCGCCGAGGAGGCCAAAATTTTCCAAAGGGGC
Organism: Deltaproteobacteria bacterium; assembly: GCA_031265205.1. Taxonomy (GTDB): domain Bacteria; phylum Desulfobacterota; class Desulfarculia; order Adiutricales; family Adiutricaceae; genus JAISCZ01. The sequence continues at coordinate 4,316 of JAISCZ010000179.1, read as the reverse complement.
GTCGCCGACAGCCAAGACCGCGTCCTGTCCCTGACCCAGGCCGCCCCCTCCATCGGCGTCAACGCGAATATCGACCGCGCGAGCTGGGCCAGGGCCATGGCGCCGGTCCGCGCGCGTTTCCGCGGCGAAATCGGCGAAAGCGAAATGGCGGCGCTGCTCGCCGCTATTGAGGAAATCCGGGCCGGGGACGAGTTCGCGCCGTAGGCCCCTCAGGGCCTTAGGGCGCCCCTTTTGACTTTCCGGGGGCTTTCGGGCTAAAAAACCCCTAGCGCGCCCCCATTGGGGCAAATATTTCGCGCGCGGAAAGTTTTTTCATGACCCACGAATTAGGCGCTCTCTACGGGCTGGGGGTGGGGCCCGGCGACCCGGACCTTTTAACCCTCAAGGCCGTGAAAATTTTAAGCGAGGTGGACGTTATCTTTACGGCCTCGGCCAGCTCCAGCGAGCGCAGTTTAGCCTTAACCATCGCCTCCCCCCACCTCAAAGCCGACGCGGAAACCCGGGACTTGGATTTTCCCATGACCCACGATCCCCAAAAGCTCCAGGAGTCTTGGCGCCAAAACGCCCAAGCCATCGTCGCGGTTTTAAGGAAAGGCCAGTCCGCGGCTTTTCTGACCCTGGGAGACCCCTTAACCTACAGCACCTACGCCTATCTTCTGCCTTTCGTCCAAGAATTCCTGCCACGGGCTAAAATCATAACCGTTCCGGGGGTGACCTCCTATCAGCTGGCCGCCGCCAAACTCAACAGGCCCCTGTGCCTCAACCGGGAATCCCTGACCGTCGTCTCCGGAAGCGGCGGGGAGGAAAAACTCGCGACTCTCGTGGACGCGAGCGACAATCTCGTCATCATGAAATCCCGGCGCGACAGAAGCGAGATCGCGGGCCTTCTCCGCGCCAAAAACTTAGCCTCCCGAACCGCCGTCTGTTCCATGCTCTCCCTTCCCGGGGAGACGATTATCGAGAGCCTCCCCGACGAGCTGCCCGACGCCCTTTCCTACTTCACCCTCTTTCTGGTGAACAAGCGGCTCGCGCCCTAAGGGAGAGGGCGCGCCCGCGCTTGGAGCTGGGGCTCCCCGGCTCCCCAAGGGCCCCTCCCCATTCCCTTCTCCGGCGCGGCGCGCCTCCCGCTCCAGCGCGCGCGTAAGGAGCGACGCTTCCTTCCTCCGAAGAAAACTTTTTTCCCTTGGGGAAACGCGCGCCTCGCGCGCGGGCCTTTAACGATAAACCCTTGGGGGTTTTTTATGGCAGCGCCTCCAGCTCGCCCGCCCTCTCCCGCCAGCCCCACCGTCCGTGACGATTTCGCGCCCCGCGGAGACGCGGGGCGCGGGGACGCGCCAACCCTCCCGGACAGGGGGACCGCGCCCGCGGCGGGCCCGCGCCCCGAGCGTAAGGTCTCGCTCGCCAAAAAGCCGCCCCCGCCCCGCGCGCCGCGCGCCGCCTCGCCTCCACCGAGCCAGCCCCCCGGCCTCTATCCCTCCCATTTTTTGGGCTATCCCGTCCGCGAGGCCCTTCCCGCCGTAGGCGCCGAGGCGGACCTTTTCGTTCTCCAGTCCCCCGAGGGCCCCATCGTCCTGCGCCTTTACCGCGAGGGGCGCGCCCCCAAGCCGGAGATCGCCGCCAAACTCCAAGAGATCTCGCGCGCCTTGGGGGACCAGGTGGTCAAAATCATCGCGAGCGGCCTGGAGAGAGCCTCGGGCCGCTCCTACGAGCTTTTGGAATACCTCCCCTTAGGGGATCTCGCCGCCCTTTTAAAGTCCCGGGGCCGGCTTGAAACGGCGGAAACAAGACTTTTGGCCTCGTCCTTGGGCGGCGCCCTGGACGCCATGCACAAGAGGGGCCTCATCCACCGCGACCTCAAGCCCGCCAATATCCTCATCCGCTCCCTCGCGCCCCTCCAAGTCGCCATCGGCGACTTCGGGATCTCCTCGCTCCTGCCCCCCAACGCCTCCGTCAAGGCCACCCGCCTGGCCCACACGCCCCTCTACGGCGCCCCCGAGTCCTTCGCCGATTTCGCCGGGGAAGCGGGGGACTTCTGGAGCTTAGGGGCGGTCCTCTTGGAGTGCCTCTGGGGGAGCCATCCCCTGGCCCACCTTTCCCTCGGCGTCGTCGCCCGGGAGATCCTCTCGCGAGGCCTTAAGATCCCCAAGGATATCCCCCCGCGCGAGAGGGAACTGCTCCAAGGGCTCCTCACCCGCGACGACCGGAAGCGCTGGCGCCACGCGGAAATCGTCCGCTGGTCGCGGGGCGAAAAGGATATCCCCCTCTTCCGCGAGGAAAGCGACCTAGCCCCCGCGAGCCGGCCCCAGTCCCTTTTCCGCGTGGGCGAGAGGTATTTCGCCTCGCCCGAGGAACTCGCGCGGCGTTTCGCGTCCGGGTACGCCCCTTGGCGGCGAGGGGCGGAACTGCTCTCCCGGGGAAGCGTCGCGGATTGGCTGCGGAAGGCGGGCTTCCTTTTTGAGCTCGGCGAAACGGAAAGGGAACTGACCGGCGAGGCCGACGAAAATCTCTACGCCTTTATCCGCCTTTTCGCGCCGGACTCCGGCCTCTCCTACAAGGGCCTGGCCCTCTCCCTCGCGAACCTCAAATACCTCCTCCGCAACCACGCCGACCTCGGCGAGGGGGAAAGCGCCGTCTTAAGCGATATCCTGGAAGCGCGCCTCCAAAACATCCCGCGCCTCTCCCGGGCCTTCGGAGAGCCCTTGGAGGAGGAAATGGAATTAATCCTCGCGAGCCCGAAGGCCGCGGATATCCCCACATTGACTTGCGCCCTTTTAGCCGACGGGGAAGAGCGCGATTATATTTGGGGCCCGCGGGGGGCGCCCCAGGGCCGTTTCGCGCGCCTCAAATTCGTTCTCAAGGCCAACTGCCCCCTTTTGTCTTGGGATTTCTGGGCCAAAAACGTCCCCCCGAAGATGGAGATTCCCCAAAAATATCTGGAGGGCTTCGCTAAACCCGAAAATTACGCCGCGACCCGCGACAAACTCTTAAAGGCTCTCGAAAACGGGGCTTTTCGGAGCCGGCGGTAGAATCGCGGGTAAAGCCACCGCGCGAGAAAGGTCTTTTGGCGCTTTTGAGCCGCGACGCGAAAGGAGGAATTAAATACGCTCGCCCCAAAAAGCTTGATACTTGGAAAACGCCATCGCGCGCGATAAGGACTTGAGCCTTGAGCCGCGGGCGATAGAAAAAGCGGCGCTTCGCTCTATGACGGAGGAAGGCCGCCAAGCCGCGTTTAACCTCGCGAATGCCGAAAGCGAACTCAAAGGCGAGCTCCAAGGCAAGTTTGAAGGCAAGCGCGAAAACGCTTTTCGAAGTGGTCAATAACTGTTCGCGGGAAAATTCGCCACTGGATCTTAGGGCCCGCGTTTCAGCTCTCTCCTTAGAGGAAGTTCAGGCTCTGGCGGCGAAAGTTAGCGCCGCGAAGAGCGTCTAAACGGTCGCGAAGCCCTTCGCGCGCGGACTTCTCAAGCCACGGCCCCCGCCGGGGCCGCTCCCCGGGCCGCGCCGGGGGCCGCGACGCGAACCCCGGCGGCGGGAAGGAAAACTCTCGCGGGGCGCCGCTCGCGCGCGGGCGTTATTTTCGACCTTGACCACGGCCAGGGGCTAAATTCCACGCGCTCGCGGCTCTCGCGAACCCTCGTTTCCGCGAGATTATGGAGGCGAAAAAAGGAAACGCCCGCTTGGCCTTAGAGCCCCAGAGGCTTAAGGTTCCTGAATCGGCCTCTATCGCGGCGAATATGTTACGGAACCCCGGAAAAATCCTCCCGCCTTCCGGAAAATAGCCTCTGAGTTGGAAGGATTTATGGAGCCTCCAAAAGCCTCTTGAGCGCGTCGCGGGAAAAAACTATGAGGGAGGTGAGGCGCCTCGCTTCCCCCGCCCCCCCCGAAGGGCTCGCGGGAAGATTTGGCCTCTTGGCCCTTTCCCGAATGAGGAAAGGGCCGAGTGAAGAGCGGCTAGAGAAATTACGCCGCGTTCGCGCGCCGCGCGATAAGATTCTTAGGGGCGACGCGTTAGTCGCGATAGTTTAACGCCAGGCGAGCGTGACGATAAAATTTCCATATATAGCGTGAATTGTTTTATCGGCGCTTATTGTAACATAATTGATAATAAATTCAACAAATATTTATTACAGTTTAAGTTTTTTCCCCTGAAAACACCGTAAAAAATATTATGGGTTGACAAAATTAAGATAATGGTTGTGATATGGATTGTCGGGCAAGAATTTTCTTGGCCACTTTTCGCGGGGACGCCGCGCTTTGGCCGTCTTTCCGGTCTTTTTCTGAAAAAAAGCCTGGGGGTACGCCGCGAAACGTCGCTT
>JAISCZ010000167.1 GCA_031265205.1 Deltaproteobacteria bacterium | reverse complement strand
CGGATCTTTAACGCCTATTCCGGCTCTATTTCAGACTGGGTACCTGACCGTGGATAAAGCTACTGATGTCAGAGGCGGTTATTTGTATAGCCTTAAAATACCTAATGAGGAAGTGAGGCCAACGCTAGAGGACAATTTTATTTCAAGCGTTGGCCAGTTGTTAAAGATGGACGCGGACGAGCAAAATAATTATTTAGAGGAAGCCATTGAGCGCGAAGACGCCGAAATAATAACGGAAATGATTACCTCTCTTTATCTCGATTTTCCCGCTATACATCATAAATCAGACGAATCTTTTTATCACGGCTTGCTCTACGCTTTCTTTCGAGAGAAACCTGGAATTAAAGTCACGTCTGAGCCCGCCAAGGCCGAAGGTACCGCTGACATGGTCCTTGAATTAAAAAATGGTTTTTACGTTATTACTGAACTTAAATATCAGCCGGAAAAGGAACGTATCCGAAGGACAGCGGAGGTTAAGCGCGAGCTAAACGTCACGATTGAGGCGGAAAAAATGGCTTATAAAGGATTGGACGCCATCAGAAATATCGGTTACGAAATTCCATATAAAAGGGTAGCGAAGAGAATTTTAAAATGAGCGTCGGAATTTACGGGAGGGGTCACAGCCAGGTTTTTTTAGAAAACGATATTCAGTCAAAAATTATTTTAGAACTTGATAAACTTAAAGATTACGCGCGAAAAATCGCCTCCGTAACGGACACGTTGTCAAATGAAGCGAATATTATTATAAAGGACGCCGAATCGCTTAAAAAAGAGGCGGTAAAACTCAATAGAGACGAAGCGCTAAAGCTTAATATTGAAGTCAAAAGACTTAGCGATGAATTGGAAAAGCTTAAGTCGCGCTAGCGCAATATTCAATTAGCGTTTTTTTTAGGCGTTACTTAATCATGACCCGCGCAAATCGCGTAATTTCGCTCACTGATGATAGATAGTGAAGCGCGCCACTAAATCCGAAAAATATGTTTAACTAATATCGCGCGGTTTTGAAACCGCGCGTTAATCTTATATTCAATAATTGGCGAACTGTTATTATAGAAGCTCGCGCTTGAAAAAAAATAGAAATAAAAAAATAGAAAAAAATAGAATATTACATTGTCTTTTATTAAAAAAGCGATTGCAAATTGAGAAAATTTATATCGTTTAGTTTTTAATTCGCTCCGCTAGATTTGTATCGCGATTTGACGTTACGCTTCTCTGAAAAATTCTATCCATAATTTTCTTTATCGCGATTAAGCGCTGAAAACCGGAGGAACCCGAGGCGGCCCATAGCCTGTGGCCAACTCCCGCGCGAGGCGAGCTTGACAAAAGAGCTTAACGGGCATATTTTGTGAACTATATGCTGGGGTGCCGCCAGAATGGTCTCGCGGCTGAGAGAGTCCCACTGAACCTGATACGGGTAATGCCGTCGTAGGAAGCGTATAGCGGTCGCGAATCTTAAAAATTCCCGTTCCGGCGCGGGCTTCCTTTTGGCGGAAACTCAAAAGGAGTTTTTTTTATGTCCGCGACGAACGCCCCTCCACCTTCTGGCCCCTCCACCCTTTGCGGACAGCCCGACCTTCCCTGGTCCGGTCGGGGGACCAGCTTGGGCATTTTCGGCTGCCGCTTCTCCCTCTACCCCATGACCGATCGCTACGCGGAAGTCATCCTGAGCGCTTTGGCCGAAACCGACGCCTCAAAGGTCTTCGCTCAGACAGACGCTTTGAGCAGCCTCTACCGGGGCAAGCTCGTCCATGTCATTGACGCCCTCCGCGGCCTCTTCGCCCGAGCCTCTCGGCCTGGCCTCCACCTGGTCATGGAAGGCCAGATTTCCAAAGGCTGCCCCGGCGATAGCGACGGCGACAGCTTTCTGGCCGAAGACGACCTGCCGCTCAATCGTCCGGGAATAGCCGACCTCCGCCTACCGGTCATGGCCAAGATCGCCCTCTACCCTTTAGGCGCCCAAAACTATATCGACCTCATCGCCGAGGTCGTCCGCATGGCTGAAAGGGCGGGGCTTAACCCGCGAACAATCCACTACGCCACCCGCCTTTCAGGCGACCTGAACCGGGTGATGGATTTTCTGGAAAAAGTATCCCGCTTCGTCGAACCCCGCTCCAATCATTACGTGTTGACCTTCACCGTGTCGGCCGGGAGCCCGACCCAGGAAACGCCATGAAGAATTGGAAGTTGAAAGACGTCGTTTTCCTGAGCTTGCTAGCGGTCGTATTCGCCGTCATCTATCTGGGAGCCGTCTACCTGGCCGTCTTTCTGAGCGCGCTCCTGACCCCATTGGGCCTGGCGCCCCTCGGAAACGAATTTATCTTCGGAATTTGGTTCATGGCCGCCACCTTGGCCGGCTATATCCTGCGGCGGCCTGGGGCGGCGATTCTGGCCGAGACGCTGGCCGCCCTTCTGGAAGTCCTGATGGGCAACATGTATGGGCCGCTCGTCCTGGTCTCGGGCCTGGCGCAGGGGCTGGGCGCCGAAGCGGGTTTCGCGGTCTGGGGCTACCGCCGCTACACCCTCGCGACCATGTGCCTGGCCGCCGTCGGCTGCTGCGTGACCAGCTTCGTCTGGGGATTTTTCCGCTCGGGCTTCTCCAATCTCTCTATGGGCTTACTGGCGGTCATGTTCGCCATCCGCCTGGCGAGTTCAGTGGCCTTCGCCGGGTTTTTAGCCAAGGCCGCCGCCGACCGTCTGGCCGCGACCGGGCTCCTCAAAAGCTATCCTTTAGGCCGGGGCTAACATGTCCGAGACCCTGACGGCGAGTGGGCTGACCTTCGGCTACGACGAAAAGGAGCGACCGGTTTTCGCGAACCTGTCGCTCTCCATCGACCGGGGGCGGGCCGTCCTTTTGATGGGACCCTCAGGCTGCGGCAAGAGCTCCCTGGCCCTCTGCCTGGCTGGACTGTACCCCGAATACGCCGGCCGCCTGAGCGGCGCGGTCGCCGTCGGCGACGAGCGGGCGGATTTGAGGGATTTGTCGCCGCCGGAACGGGTTAAGCGGGTGGGCCTTCTGTTTCAAAACCCTGACGACCAGTTCTGTATGGGCCGGGTGGATCATGAAATTATGTTCGCCCTGGAAAACGTCAACTATCGTGGCGACATTCGGTCCCGGACGCGCGAGGCGCTGGCCCTGTGCGGCGTCCCTGAACTGGAGACGGCCTCTTTGGCCACCCTTTCGGCCGGCCAAAAGCAAAAGGCCGCCCTGGCCGCCGCCCTGGCCCCGGAGCCGAGTTTTCTGATCGCCGACGAACCTTTGGCCAACGTCGATCCCGAGTCGGGACGCCCGCTCGCGGCCCGGCTAAAGTTTCTGGTCGAAGAGCGGGGGCTGGGCCTCCTGATCGTCGACCATAATCCGGGGCCTTGGAGAGACGTGGCCCACCGGGTTTTGCTTATGGACGAGAACGGACGGCTGACGGCTGACATTCCCATGACCGAAATGGAACGCCATCGGGAACTCTTTGACGGCTTGGGGATTTCGACCGGGGCGGCCTTCGTTCCGAGGCGTCCCCCGGCGCCCCTCCGACCGGGCGGGCCGACGCTCACGATCGAAAATCTTTCCGTCCGGCGGGGCCGAAAAGAAACTCTCAACCTGTCACTAAGCCTCCCGTTCGGGACGCTCACGGCCCTGACCGGCCCGAACGGCGGCGGCAAGACAACTTTTTTATGGGCCCTGGCCGGGCTTCTCAAAACCGGCGGACGGCTGGACACCGGCGGTCGCCTGGTGGGCCTGGTCTTCCAGGACCCGGCCTGTCAATTCCTGACCACCAACGTGTTGGACGAAATCGCGCTGAGCCTTAAAGCCGACCGAAAGAATGACTCCCGGGCCGCGCTCGAAACCCAGGCCCTCGCCCTACTAGACGAGTTCGGGCTGGCCGACAAGATTCATCTTTCCCCCTACCAGCTCAGCCAGGGACAGAGGCGACGGCTGGCCGTCCTGACCATTCTGGCCGGGGGGCGGGAGATACTGCTTCTGGACGAACCCACCTACGCCCAGGACGAACGCTCCACCCGCTTCGTCATGGAGCTTTTGGCCGAACGAACGCGCCGAGGCGCGACGGTCGTCATGGCCACCCACGATCCGCCATTGGCCGATGCCTACGCCCACCGCGTCATCCGCCTGGAAAACGGTCGGGTCGCGTCCGACAAAAATACGGTGGCCAACCCATGACCAAGCTGGACCCCGCCTTTAAATTTCTCGCCATTTTTCTGGTCTCCATCATCCTTGCCTTCACCTACAAAGTGGCGTTAAATCTGACCGTCTTCGGGCTGTCCCTGTGCCTCCTCGCCGCGAGCCCGACCGTCAACAAAAAGAGCCTCCTTTTAGGCCTCGGGCCCTTTCTACTGGCGGCGGCGGGCCTCTTCGGGGCCGGGTTCCTTTTTCCGGCCGAGGGCGACGGAATCAGCGGAAGTTGGGGCCAAGCCACGATAACGGTCGAATCGTGGAGCGGGGCCTGGCAACTCGCGTCAAGGGCGCTGGCTTTCGGCGGGCTGGGTCTCCTATTCGCCCTGACCACCGAACCGGTGGAGTTCGTGGCCGGGCTCATGTGGCGCTTTCGGGCGCCATCCCAAATCGCTTACGGCCTTTTGGCCGCCTATCGCTTCCTGCCGCTGGCGATGGAGGAATACCGCATGGTCCGGGCCGCGCGTCGGATGCGCGGCTTAAGCTCCGGCCTTTTTTCCCCGAGCCTTTTGACGCCCATGCTGGTGCGCGCCTTTGAGCGGGCGGAAAGCGTGGCCATGGCCATGGAATCGCGCGGCTTCAGCGGACAGGCTCCGCGCCGCTCCGCGTTCACCGGTCGACTCAAAGCCGTTGATTTTATTTTTTTTGGATTTTCCGTAGGGGCGACCTTAACCGCGAGCCTGTTCGGCGAGTAAAGCGAAGTTTCGCGTAACTCGCCTAATGGGTAAATCCCATGCCTTTTCTCTTTGAAACGGAGGAGCCCGCTCTATAGGAGCGGAGGGGGCAAGAAGGGTACGATGGAAAGTCAATTTTCTTTTCTCTGTCTGAATTGAAATCGAACTCCGGCAATGATTTCTTAATTCAATACTATATTTTACATATTCTTTTACAATTATTTTATTTTTCTTAATATTATATATTTAAATAATAAAATTATTGTGAAATTAACCTTAATTCTCAATTTTTTTTCGGTCTAAATTAAATTAAAATAACGAATATTGCCAGTAGACGCATAATAGCGTAATAAAAGGCATTTGACGATAAATTAATGTTGCCATTAATTAAAATCCTCAAATTAGCTGTTTTTCAAAAATAGCATAATATAAGCATATTGTGCCTTAATTATAATAATTAATACAAATTAGGAATGCGAGCCAAAAATAACATGTGTTTATTTGAGCTAAATGGGGTTAAAAGTGAAATAGATTTGACTTTTGACTCAAAAAAATTATAATTAACAAAGATCGAAAAATCGATCGAAGATTACTAAACCGGTGGCTTATGAGCGACTCCCAAGATAGTTCAGAAATAATAAGAGGATTAAGTCCCCCCGAGCTTAATGGGTGTATTATTTACGATAATAAGCGGAGTGGATTATATGCGAGGTTTAAAAAAACCGTCGTTGTAGATGGAACACCGACATATAAGTTTGAACCACTCGGTAAGGTCTTGAATAAAGAAGAAGGTTTATTTTCTAATAGCAAACTTGGACTTTTCAATTTTGATTTAATAAACGGCTACCGAAATCATTCTATACTTCAAGATCCCGTTGATTTCATTTACCCATTTAACGTTTCAGTTATATTTGGAGACGTTTGGGTTCTCGACGAAATGTTTAAGAAATTTGGTCTTGATAAGATAATTGATGAGTTTATACCAGAACATAGTAATTTTCTTAAAGCATTGATAGCTTACAGGCTAACTGAAAACAATGTAATAGATCATGCCAAAACGTGGTATCTTTCTTCGTACGCGCAAGTTTTATACCCTAATATTAATCTTGATTCTCCCCGTATAAGTGAGTTTCATGCCAAGCTAGGTGAAGAGTTTTATTATAGAAAATTTTTTGAATCATATTTAAAACTATTTGCAGGTGATGGAAAATTAAAAGATAAAATATCTCTGCCAATATTGATTGATAGCACTGGCCTCCAAAACGATATTAATATGGATTTAACTGCAGTAAGCAATCACAATGGTGTGATAAATAACGAAATGAGATTGATTTATGTTGCTGATAAAACGTCAAAATTACCACTCTTATACCACTATGTTAATGGAAGTGTCATTGACAATGTAACATTAGTTAATATAATTAATTTGCTTAATTCATTCGATATAAATATTCAATTTATTCTTATGGATACAGGGTATAGCAATATAAGTAATATATCAAAATTAGTTGAACTAAAAATTCCTTTTTTGACAAGATTGCCAAAAAATAGAATAGAACACAAAGAACTCATAAAAATGTATTCCTCAAGTATTGAAAGACCTAAAAATTTTTGCTTATTTGAAAAACGAAAATTTTTTGGAATTAAAACTCAAATAACGTTTGAGGGAGAGCAGTTATTTGCATATGTTCTCGAAGATGTCGGTAAAAAATTTACTGAGTTTCCTGAATTTTATGCTAAGCATAAAGATGAACCAGATTCAGATAATCTGATAAGCGATTCATTTGAAAGTGCTGGAAAATTCATATTATTGTCATCAAATGAATATGACATATATACTGTAATCGATTTGTATCATGAAAGAGAAAACATTGAACAAATTTTCGATATAACAAAAACTTACGCTAAAATTCTACCTCTAAGAGTTCATAGTATCCAAACAGTAAGAGGCATTTTGCTAGAGTCTTTTCTTGCGACTACTCTTTATGCATTCTTAAGCCAACAATTATCTGAATCAAAATTTTGTACTAAAGCCGCGTTAGCAGAATTAAAAACTGTTACAATGCACATTTATGAGGAAGCATCATTTTTAGATGTTCTGACAAAAAGGCAGAAACAGGTATTTACTGATTTGAATTTAACATGCCATTTTTCTGAAGAGAGAGGAATGTTGACAAAAAAAGATTCTCTTATCTCAAATATTGTATCAGCGAGGAATGGTATTGTTAAAAGAGGTCATCCAAAGGGAAGTGTGAATAAGAAAAAAAAGAACTTAAGCATAATACAAAAAGATAATTATGATAGGAATGACACAGATTCAAATATCACTCCAATATTTAATACTGAAGCGAGTGCACCAGAATCTCTTACTGCTCACAACACTAGTGTTCAAGAAAACCCCAAAAGAGGTCGCGGACGGCCAAAGGGCAGTAAGAATAAAGATGCAATTAAATTGAATACTGTCCTTTCCTCCACTGTTCAAGAAAACCCCAAAAGAGGTCGTGGACGCCCAAAGGGCAGTAAGAATAAGGTTAAAATGACCAATTAGGCTTCACGGAAAAACTGGCGTTATCGCATAGGATCATATCGCGTTCAATGCCGTCATTCGCGCTGGTTCTCAAGCGCCTGAAGGTGACCTTCCACGACGCTGTCGCTCAAGATAGCGATCGGTGTGGCGATTAGCGAAATCGGACGGCTTAAACGGGTCTTAGTCGATGAGGAGTACGGCGACCCTTTCCTAACCAGCGGCGAGATTTCCCTTCAGCGTTATGAGTCAACGCGTTCTCTGTCCAATCAATTACAGCCAGACGAAAGCGAGTGGACGATCCGGGAAGGCCATCTGATTTTTGCTCGAAGCGAACAAGTCGGCGGCGTTATCGGTCGTGGCCTTTGGCCGATCATCGCTTCATCGGAGGAAGCGTATCGGCGCGCGTTCTCAGGCTAAGGGCGCGAAACTCGCGAATCCCTCCCGGCTACCTCTACGCGTACGCGTTCCTCACTGATGTCGGTTGCCGGCAATTGATTCGCGCAGCCGTTGGGATCTCCATCCCGTATTTTTCCGCGCCAGACATATCACGTCCAATTATTCCCCGCCGCGACGGCGCTCTCAAAACCAAAATCATCAAGTTGGTCTGGAACGTTGGACATAAACGGGCCCGCGCCTCTGAGAAAAGAAGACCTGGCCCGCGCCCTCGTCGAGCGCGCTATTGGGGATAGAGGTCGAGAGTGGCGAAGATCCCGCCCATCGGACAGCCCGCGAGCGAATCCGCGCGTCAGGCCACTGGCTTCGCGCGCCATTTTATAAAGCGCTTTGTAGTGATAAAAAAAGTTATAAAATGACGCTCGCGATTTATAAAAAATTCTTTTATAGCGGATAATATTTAGAAAGCATGTGACCCTGGATGGTAGGTCGATTTGTCCAAGCTATTGAGCCTTGCCTCATCCCATTCCCTCAGCCATCCCGCCCCCGATTCTCTGGGCGCGAAGGTTTATATTTATATTGGGATCTGGGCGTTCGCGCTCCACAGCCTAAATAGGAGGCTGAGCGATTACGTCGCCGCTACCGCTTCCGTTGGGACTTTCGCGCTTGCCCATGGGGCCAAAGACCCGTTGGAACCCTTCCGCGCGCGAGGGTTCGCTTCGAGGCAAAAGGGTTACGCGGCTGGGGGCGGCGAATAAGCTGGTGAGCCTGGACGACCCCCCCCTACCCCTCCTGGCGAGGGACAGTGGCGCCACTTAAAAACGCCCCAAAGAGCCTCCGGCCCCGGGCGCGGGGTCCCCCGTCAAGCTTTTCCCGGGCTTCCAAAATAAATCTTGAAAGAAGTCGCGAGCTATGTTATAAAATCTTCCCCAGGCCGTTCCCTTGGGAATGGCTGGCTTAAGGGAGAGACTCATTTGGAAAAATCCGCGTAGCTCTGGGCTCTCCCTCTCCTCACTTTCCATCCCCCCCTTTGGGGGGGAGCTACCCCCAAGCGAAAGCTTGTAAAAATAAAGAGGCGCTTCCCTCACTGTCAAAGAGGCCTCATGCCTCCACAACCAGTAAAAGTATAGAAGCTGAATTCCACTCGACTGATCATGGAAAGAGGCGGCTATTTTCAATCGATGCTCTCGGAGCGGCGACCTTAGCCCCGAGCCTATCTTTGTAAAAAGCTCCCGGGAATTAGGGCTCCCGGTTTTCCTTCGCGGCGCGTTCTCGCTCCGCGCCCTAGGCTGGTCTTCTATACAAATTTATGAGGGTTTAAGGAGGCATATGACAAGAATTGGCCGACCGCTTTCCTAAAGTTCCGTCTACCCCTATTTTCGCCCCTGGATTGCGCGTCCAGGGGGTTTGCAAAACATTTGACCGCGAACGGGGACAGGTTTTAAAGGATATCGACCTCCACGTTCAGCCAGACACCTTTTTCGCCCTGTTAGGACCCTCCGGTTGCGGCAAGTCAACCCTGTTGCGCGTCATCGCGGGCCTGGAGCCCTTGGACTCGGGCGTTATCACCTTAAACGGCGTGGACATCACCAGGCTCCCCGCCAACAAGCGCGAAGTCAACACTGTCTTCCAATGCTTCGCTTTGTTTCCGCACCTCACCGTCTTTGAGAACGTCGCCTTTGGCCTCAAGGCCAAGGGAATCTATAAGGATGGGGGGCCGCGCAAAGTCGCGGAGAAAATAGAGGCCCTAGAACTTACCGGGCTGGAGCGCTATTACCCCGCCCAACTCTCCGGCGGCCAGCAGCAACGGGTCGCCCTAGCCCGGGCCCTCGTCAACGAGCCACAGGTGCTCTTGCTTGACGAGCCCATGAGCCATTTGGACGGGCACCTCAAGAGCAAGGTCGGCCAAGATCTCTTAAAACTCCAAAGAACGCTCAAGACCATCTTCCTTATGGTCACCCACGACCGCGAGGACGCCATGACCATTTCCAAGGAAATGGCTATCCTCCACGAGGGGAAAATCGTCCAGCAGGGCAACCCCCGGACTCTCTTTTCCCGGCCCAACAGCTCCTTCGTCGCCAAATTTATGGGCAAAGCCAATATCTTCGAGGCGAAACGCGCGGGCCCGAGCCTGGCCGAGCTTCCCTTCTGCCAGGTGCCCCTGCCGGAAGTCAACTGGTCCTCGGCGAAAATCCTCGTTAACCCCGATTGCGTGGAAATCCGCCCCGCGGACGCGCTGGAACGCGATCCCGCCCGCGTGCTCGTGCCCGCCGAAATCGATCAGGTCCGCTACAGGGGTTATAACGTGGAACTCCTTTTTAAGCTCGAAAACGTTTTCCTCCCGCGCCTGGAAGGCGCGGACGGCTCCCATTCCCATCTGCAGGTCCTCAGTCCCTGCCATGACTGGGAGTGGTATCCGGGCCAGCGCCTCGCGCTCTCCATCAAAGTCGACTCTTTAGTGACCTTGGAGACCCAGCCCCTCGCCCGGGAACGCGCCTGTCTCCCCTTCCCCAGCCCGGCCCGCGCGGCCGAGCCCCCGCGAGCGAACCTCGCCTAAGGGACGCCGCCTTAGGCTAAAATCCCGACAATACGCCCCTTCGCCCCCCGGGGCGCCGACGCGAGTCCGGCGCCCCGGGGTCGGAGTGGGTTTTTATCTTTTCCCAACGGGAATAAAGATGGGTCTCCTCGCGTCGGGAAGATAAAAGGTGGGAGGAAAATCTTTGCTCAGCCGCCATTTTTGGATTTCCCCGGACTCCGCCAAGGCCCGCCACCGCGTCAGCGGACTGGCCTTAGCCCTTCCCGGAATCCTGGTCCTGGTCTTTTTTCTAATAATTCCCTTTATCAGTCTCGCCTTTCTCTCCCTCGCCTCCCGCGGCCAATTCGGGGACGTCAACTGGTCCCCCACCTTGGAAAATTACCGACGCCTCCTTGGGTTCGGGCTCTACGGATGGAGCCCTGATTACCTCTTTATCCTCTTGCGGAGCCTGAGGGAGGCCCTGGTCACCACGGTCGCCTGCGTCCTCCTCTCCTATCCCCTGTGCTTTTATATCGCCTCCCGCAAGACTGCCTTCTCGCGTTTTGTCTGGCTGGTCCTCATCACGGTGCCTTTCTGCACCAACGTGGTTATCCGCACCTACGCCTGGCAGCTCGTCTTGAACCCCAAAATGATATTCGCCAAGCTCGCCTCCCTCGCGGGCCTGATCCCGGAAGGCGCTCCCCTCTACCCCGGAGCCTTGGCCGTTTTTCTGGGGATGGTCGCGACCTTTCTGCCCTTTATGGCCCTCCCGCTGTACGCGGCCATTGAGCGGCTCAATTGGGCGCTCCCCGAGGCGGCCAAGGATCTCTACGCGAGCCGCCTGCGCATCTTCCAAAAGGCCATCCTCCCCCAGACCATCTACGGGCTCCAAGCTGGGGTCGTGATAACCTTCGTCCCCGCCATGGCCATGTTCGTGGTGACGGATATTCTCGGCGGCGCCAAGTACATGCTCATCGGGAACCTTATCCAGCTTCAGTTCAGCCAAACCCGGGATTGGCCCTTCGGGGCGGCCTTGAGCCTGGCGCTCATGCTCCTCACCCTTTTAAGCTTTCTCTTCTTCCGCGTCTCGCGCTTTTCCCGGAAGGCGGCTTAAAATGCGCAAACTCAATCCCTTTTTTACCTTTCTCGCCTATTTATGCTTGGCTATCCTTTACGTCCCATCCCTGGCCGTCATGGTCTTTTCGGTCAACGACTCCCGCTTTGGCCTGGCTTGGCGCGGCTTTACCCTGGAC